>JBFXGF010000103.1:0-5385 GCA_050178275.1 Thermoplasmata archaeon
CGAGGCCCTGCTGGCCCACTTCTGCCACGAAGGCAAGACGGCGAAGTGACCGTGCGTGCCAGAAGTCGCCTTCCCGTAATGGTTATATACGGCTAACTGTTTGGCCCAGTCGAGGCGCGCACATGGCACGATTCCCCGAGGCCGAGGCCAGGAACCTCGTCAAGAAGATCTGCATGAACTGCAACGCAAGGAACGCCATAAGGGCGACCAGGTGCAGGAAGTGCGGCTACAAGGGCCTCAGGATCAAGACGAGAGAGGCCAAGAAGGCCTGAACGCACCTCGTCTCGGCTCACCGGCTCCGCGCCGTGACAGTCGGTTTCTCGAAGACGCCGTCCACCAGAGAAATAAGAAAAAGGGTGGAGGGGACTCCACCGCAGTTGGGCATCACCCTTTGGTTACACCTCTCCTCTTCCTTCAAAAGAGCGAACCAAATCTGTATCCCTCAACGCCGTTCATGTTCATTAACCCTTTTGTCGCCCTGGCTAGAACATTTTTGATATGTGTCAAGCCTTTTGGCATTACTCATGACTGATGTATCAAAAGAATGTATATATTTGAAAATTGCCAATGTATGGGCATGTGGCGTTTCCTCCGGTCGGAGATGAAGGTCATCCTCGGTTTGGTCGAGGACGCGGAGAGGACGGACGCCGAGATCGCGGACGTCTACGGGATGAACAAAGGGACGGTGGCGGCCGTCAGGAGGAGGCTCGTCGACTCGGGCGCGGTCTCCTTCGTGAACGTGCCCTCCTTCAACAAGCTGGGCTGCGAGCTGATGGCGTTCCACATGGGCACGATGGACCCCGCGGTCGAGCCGGACGCGAGGACCAACAACTACATCCAGTTCTGCGATAGCTCGCCGAACGTGTTCCACGGGCTCGTGGGCGGGGGCCATGTTTCGCTCCACACGGTCTTCAGGAACGTGACCGAGCTGGAGTCATTCATGCAGGATCACAACAGGTTCTTCTCGGGGGATAGGAGACCGTCCAGGGCCAAGCTGGAGACCGTTATGTTCCCCTATCAGATCTCCCGGGGGACGTACGTGACGAACTTCGCCCCGGTGGTCCACAGGTTCTTCGAGCTCGACGTCCCCGCGCCGAAAGCGCGGCCGTCAACCTCGGCGGAGGTCGCCGAGCCGGACCTGTCGGACAATGAGACCCGGGCGCTCTTGGAGCTCGTGGCCAGCCCGTTGTACTCTGACCGGCAACTGGCGTCCAAGATAGGTCTGTCCAGGCAGGCCGTCACAAGGATCAGGCGCAAGCTCTTCGACGACGAGTACCTGACCAAGGTGTGCGTCCCTAACCTGTACAGGTGGGGTTTCGAGATATACGTGGCCGCCCACGCGAGGTTCAGCATGGACATGCGATGGGACATAAGGCTGAAGAGCCAGCCCAGCGAGATGTCCGACTTGCCCTTCTTCGCGCTCTCGAAGGCGGACGAGGCGGTCACCGAGTACATGCTCTCGAAGTATCAGGAGTACACGGAGGGCCTCGAGCGCCTCCTGGGCTGGTTCCACAAGATGAAGGCGTTCGACGAGAGCCCTCACATCACGGTGTTCTCCCTTGAGCGGTGCACGGAGCTGAGGACGCTCGACTTCCTGCCGGCGGTGAGGCACCTGCTGCGGGCGAGATGAGTTCCCGCGCGGGCCGAGCGCGGACGAGATGTTAATACGCTCCTGGTCGATACTTGGGCCGGTGGTCCCCTGAAGGTCACGTCTCAGATGGTCTCGAAGTGGGTCAGGGCCGTCTTCCAGATCATGCTCTGCGTCCTGCTGCTGATGTACGGTGGCGGCTTCATCGATGACATGGAGACGCACTCGTCGCAGGAGTGGAACATGTCCTTCCAGTGGACCTGGGACCTCCTCACGTACCTGATCTGGATCTTCATCGCGTGGCTGTTCATCAACGCGGTCCTCACGATCGCCCTGAGCTTCAAGGTGGACATGTACTCTCTCGGGGTCGTGATGGACCGGCTGGACCGGATAGAGAAGCGGTTGGGGCCCGAGAGGACGAGGGTTCTGGGCCGTCAGAAGGCCGAGGACGCGGTCCCGGCGGTGACGATGGATGAGGAGGCAGCGCCTCCGCCCCCGAGCGAGTGAGCCTCACTCTTGTTCGCCTGAGGGGGCGTCCACGGGCGTCGCCCCGTCCGCGGGCTTCTCGTCGGTGGGCTTCTTCGCGGACGCCTTCTTCGAGGCGGCTCTCTTCCTGGCCGGCTTCTTGGTGGGGGGCTTCGCCGCCGCGGGGCCCTGTTCGACGGGTTTCTTCCGGGCGCTGTTCTTGGCCAGCCTCTTCGGGCACTCCATGTTGATGCACAGCACCCATGGGGGCCTGCCCTTCCGGTTCCAGATGTTCACGATCGGCGCCCCGCAGGCATCGCACGCCTGCCCCGTCGGGACGAGCTTGCCCAGCTGCGGGAGCGGGTAGATGACCCTGCACTCGGGGTAGCCCGCGCACCCGGCGAACCTCTTGCCGTTGCGCGACTGGATGACCATTATGTCCTTCCCGCACGAGGGGCACTTGCCGAGCCTCCTCTCCCTCTTCGAGCCCTCGCAGTTCTGGTCGATGCACACGACGCTCGGCGACTGCCCCCTGGAGACGAGCTTTATCTTGGGGCCGCCGCACACGTCGCACTTCTCGTCGCTGGGCAACGCCAGCAGGCCCCTGGGGAGCGAGTAAGTGTTCTTGCACTCGGGATACCTGGAGCACCCAGCGAAACTGTTCCCGTTCCGCTGCCGTATCTCGATCAGCTGCCCCTGCTTGCACTTGGGGCACTCGCCCAGGGCGTGCTGGGCGTTGATGGCGCTCCTGATGTCCTCCCCGATCTCCTTCTTGTTCTTCTCCAGGACCGTCATGATGTCGTCAAGCATGTCCTGGCTCTCCTCGACGACGTCCTCGAGGACCCGCTCCCCCTGGGCGATCAGGTCCATCTCGCTCTCGAGGTGCGCGGTCATCTTCGCGTGCGTGATCTTGTACTCGTCATGCAGCCTCGCGTGGTTCTCGAGGGCCGCCACCACCGCGATGCCGCTCTCGGTCGGCTCGATCTTGACCCCCTTGGCGAACCTGCGGTCGTACAGCTTCTGAATGGTCTCGTGCCTCGTGCTCTTCGTCCCCAGCCCCTTGCGCTCCATCTCCTGGATGAGCGAGCCCTGGGTGAACCTGGGCGGGGGCGTGGTCTTCTTCTCCGTCGAGAGCACCTTCAGGACCTCGGCGAGGTCCCCCTCCTTCATCGGCGGCAGCAGGGTCTCGCTCGAGGTGTAGTACGGGTAGTACTTCCTCCAGCCTGGGAACAGTATCCTGTAGCCCTCGCTGGCGAACGGCTCCCCCTCAAGGTCAAGGTCGACAACGGTCGACTCCGACCTGCAGGGCGGCGCGACTGTCGCGAGGAACCTCCTCGTCACCAGCTCGTATATGTCCCACCTGTGCCCCTTGAGCTCGGCCCTGGTCGCCGCGTCGACCGGGTGTATCGGCGGGTGGTCCGTCGTGCTCTTCTTACCCCTGGACGCCCTGATGGTCTCCTGGGCGAGGAGCTCCTGCGCCTCCGCGGAGAACTCCGACTTGGTCAGCTTCTCCAGGATGACCCTGAGGCTCAGCGAGGGCGGGTAGACGGTGTTGTCTGTCCTCGGGTATGAGATGTAACCGTCGGTGTACAGGTCCTCCGCGATCTTCATCGCCTGGGACGCGGTCAACCCTCTCTTGGTGGCCTCCGCGACGAAGACCGTCGTGTTGAACGGCGCGGGGGGGTACTCGTCCTTCTCTTTGACCGTGACCGCCTTGACCGTGGCCGTCTTCGCGAGTTTGGCCTTCGTCAGCGCGGATTGCGCCTCGTCCTTGTCGTCGAAGCTCCCGTGCTTGTGCGAGGCCTTGAACTCCGTGTCCTTCCTCAGGCTGGCAGAGACGACCCAGTACGGCGTCGGCTTGAACTCCCTTATCTCCTTCTCGCGCGCCACGATGAGCGCGAGGGTCGGGCTCTGGACGCGGCCGACCGAGAGGAAGTCCTTCCCCAGCTGCCCGGAGGCCAGCGATATGAACCTTGTCAGGGACGCCCCCCAGACGAGGTCGATGAGCTGTCTGGTCTCCGCGGCGGACGCCAGCTTGTAGTCCACGTCCGTGAGCTCGGAGAACGCCCTCTCGATCTCCCACTTCGTGAGCGCGCTGAACTTGGCCCTCTTGAGGGGCTTCTTCGTGTCGGCCTGCTGCATGGCCTCCACGCCGATCAATTCGCCCTCCCGGTCGAAGTCGGTCGCGACGACGACCTCGTCCACCCCTCGGGCGAGGTCCCTGAGCGCGTTCATGATCTTCTTGGCGGACGGGTCGACCTTCTTCTCCGGCTTCGCGTAGATGAGGTCCTTCGGGGAGACGGCGTTCCAGTCGTTGAACTTGTCTGGATAGTCCAGCTCCACGATGTGGCCCCTCAGGCCCAGGACGATGTAGTCGTGGCCGTCGCGGGTGAACTCGAACACGGGCACTCCGGCGACGGAACGCCTTTTCAAGGTGTTGTTGGAGAGAATCAGTGCGATCCTCAGCGCGGCGTGGTTCTTCTCGCTTATTATGAGCCGGCGCATCTGGGGTTGGATGATTGGCCATTTATATAATGATGATGGGTGACACCACTGGGCCCGGTCACGGGCCCAGCCAGCACGCGCGCCTCGGCCCTACTTCCACTTGCGCTTCCTCAGGTCGAGCAGCTCGCTCCTCCGTCTCCCAAGGCCTAGCATCGCCACGGGCACGCCCATCTCCTTCTCGACGAACCTCACGTACGCCCTCATGTTCTGTGGCAGGGCGGAGAACCCCTTCGTGAGCGCCTTCTCCAGGGCGGCGCCCTCCAGGTCGCCCCAGCCCTCGAGAGTCCTGTAGACGGGTTCGCACCGCGCGAGCGCCCTGAGGTCCGCGGGGAAGCTGGGGACCTTCTTCTTGTCGAGCCTGTAGTGAGTGCAGACCTTGACCTGGTCGAAGCCCCCGAGGACGTCTATCTTGGTCATCGCGAGACCGGTGAACCCGCTCAGGGCGTGCGCGTACTTCGTGACCGCGAGATCCAGCCATCCACATCGCCTCGCCCTGCCGGTCGTGGTGCCGAACTCGCCGCCCTTGTCGGCGATCTGGTCGCCGGTCTCGTCCAGGAGCTCAGTCGGGAACGGCCCCTCGCCGACCCGCGTGGTGTAGGCTTTCACGACCCCGATGACGTCGTCGATGGCCGACGGCGGCACGCCCGACCCGGAGGCCGCGTTGCTCGCGACGGTCGTGGACGACGTCACGAACGGGTATGTCCCGTGGGCTATGTCCAGCATCGTGCCCTGGGCGCCCTCGAACAGCACGTTCCTCTGCCTGCTGAGCGCGTCCCTGACGATCGCCCCGGCGTCCTTGACATACGGCTTCAGACGCCTGCCGTAGG
>JBFXGF010000104.1:0-5376 GCA_050178275.1 Thermoplasmata archaeon
GGCATCATGGCCTTGTCGATACTCCCCTCGCTCACCACCTTGCAGAACTTATCCGTCATTCCATTCACCTCTCACTTTATCCTGATATAGAACCTGAACACCTTGCCATCCTCTTCCTGGCCCACCATCTGGTGCCCGGTCCTGTTGCACCAGGCGGGCACGTCGTCCCTCGCCCCCACATCGTCCGCGATGAGCTCCAGCACCTGCCCCGACTGGAGCTCCTTCACCTTCCTCGCCAACTGCACTATCGGCATAGGGCACATCAGTCCCTTCGCGTCGAGCGTCGCGTCCTTCTCCACGCCAATCACTCCTACGGTATTGTCATTACCGTGCAAACCCGATTACGCTGTCCGTTAATAAACATTATCACGTTCTGCCGCAGACGGGCCAGCTGACTTGCTCGGGATAACGGTTAAGTATAAAAATGGCAATACCGTGCAACATGGTCGATCCACAGAAGATACTCTCCGGCCAGGCCACCTGCAGGGACATCGTGAAGTGTGTCTACGGCCTGTCGGACTTCGAGCTCCTCATATACAAGAAGTTGGCGAAGCAGGGCCCGTTGAAGGCGGACGACCTCGCCCCTTCCCTCAAGAAGGACAGGAGCACGGTCTATCGCGCCCTGCAGAGGCTCGTCTCGTCCGGCCTCGCGTTCCGGGAGACCAAGACGATCGACAGGGGCGGTTACTATCATGTATATACGGCGGTCCCGCCCGCGCAGCTCAAGGAGCGCCTCCGGAAGTGCGCCGACGACTGGTTCGAGAACATGCGCGGCGCGATAGACGACTTCGATTTGGTGTAAACCCTGAAAACCTTATAAGCCGCCAGCCGATTTGGTGGACGATGTCAGAAGGCTTCAGGGGGATGGACATCGTCTCCATCCGGGACTTTTCACGGGAGCAGATCGAGCACGTCCTCGACGTCGCCGAGGGGATGTTGCCGGTCGCTAGGGGGGATGAGAAGAGCAAGCTCCTCGACGGCAAGGTGCTCGGCTCTCTGTTCTACGAGCCGTCCACGAGGACCAGGCTGTCCTTCGACGCCGCGATGACGCGCCTCGGGGGCAGGACCCTCGGGTTCGACGAGCCCAAGGGCTCGTCGGTCGCGAAGGGCGAGACACTCGCGGACACGATCAGGATGGTGGACGCGTACTGCGACGCCATAGTCCTCAGGCACCCGCAGGAGGGCGCCGCGAGGCTCGCGGGGCACTTCGCCTCGAAGCCCGTGCTCAACGCGGGCGACGGCGCGGGCCAGCACCCGACCCAGACCATGCTCGACCTGTTCACCATCCGGAAGTCCAAGGGCAAGATCGACGGCAACCATGTCGTCATCGTGGGGGACCTCAAGTATGGCCGGACCGTGCACTCGCTCTCCGAGGCGCTCGCGATGTTCGGCGCGCAGCTGACATTCGTCGCGCCACCGACCCTCCAGATGCCCAAGGAGCACCTGAAGCACATACAGTCCATGGGCTCGAAGCCGAAGAGCAGCAGCAACCTCGCGGAGGCGATCAAGGACGCCGATGTGCTCTATGTCACCCGCATCCAGAAGGAGCGGTTCCCTGACCCCGCGGAATACCAGAAGGTCGCGGGCGCTTACACGATCGACCCCGCGATGCTCAAGGACGCGAAGAGCGACATGATAGTCATGCACCCGCTCCCGCGCGTGCACGAGATATCCCCGGAGGTCGACAAGACCCCGCACTCGAAGTACTTCGAGCAGGCGTTCAACGGGGTCCCTGTCAGGATGGCCCTGCTCGCCATGGTCCTGGGGGCGGTCGAATGAAGGAGTTCAAGGTCACCCCGATCAGGAACGGCACCGTCATAGACCACATCCAGGTCGGCACGGCGCTCAAGGTCCTCAGGATCATCGGGGTCCAGGGCGACGTCAACTCGACCGTGAGCGTGCTGATGCACGTGCCGAGCAAGAAGGGCGGCTGGAAGGACATCGTCAAGATAGAGGACCGCGAGCTAGACCCGAAGGAGCTCGACAAGATCGCCCTCATATCCCCGGACGCCACGATCAACATCATCAGGGACTACAACGTGGCCGAGAAGTTCGTGGTCGAGGTGCCCGCGAGGATAGTGGGCATCATGAGATGCTCGAACCCCGGGTGCATAACGAACAAGAACGAGCCTGTCGAGACGGAGTTCGTGGTCGAGTCGAAGAAGCCCGTCGCCCTGAGGTGCGTATACTGCGACCGCACGACCACCGACATCTCGGAGAACGTGATCTAGGTTCCCGGTGACGGCCTTGAGGCTTGTTTTGGAGCCCCTGAAGTGCGTCGCGTGCGGCCTCTGCGAGACCGTGTGCGGCCTGAACAGGGACTCGGTCCTCACCACGATGAGCTCGAGCATCATATTGCACGTGGAGGACAAGGCCGACTACTTCGGCCTGGTGCTGAAGACCGAGGACGAGGGCCTGGTGGTCGCCAGGCCGGAGGGCGAGGCCGAGGGGCAAGGCCCAGGCTCGAGTGGGCCGGGGGCGAAGCCCATACTCCTCAGGGAGCCGTGCGACCTCTGCGGCGGGGACCCGAGGTGCGCCAGGATATGCCCGACGGGGTGCGTCACGGTGGTGGTCTGACATGTTCATGCGCAACGGGACCGTCGCGGTCGTGGACCTCTCCACGGGGGAGTCGTCCGAGCAGGAGCTGTCCGAGGAACTCGCGAGCGCCTCCGCGGTCCGCGCCGCCGAGGCGCTGCGGGAGGAGCACGGAGACGCGCTGGTGCTCGGCACGGGCGTGCTGACGGGCAGCCTCGTCCCCGCCGCGTGCGCGGGCCTCCTGTCGTCCCCGAGGGGGGTGATGCCGCTGCTCGGGTCCGCGGGCGTGGAGCTGAAACTGGCGGGGTTCGATTTCATCGTCATCAAGGGCGAGTCCGCTGCCCCGGTCTACGCCTGGATACGGGACGGGATCGCCGAGCTCGTACCGTGCCCCGGCATGTCCCCGATGGACTCCTGGGAGAGGACCGAGAGGATACGCGCGGACCAGGGCGACAGGAGGATACAGGCCGTCGCCGCCGGCCCTTGGGGCGACGCGCTCCGGTCTGGCTCGTGCGTGACGGTCAGCCACTGGCTGGGCGAGGACGACGTGTTCACGGGCCAGGAGTTCGGGAGGAGGAAGCTCCTGGCCGTCGCCTTCAGGGGCATGGGCGAGCTGGAGGTGTCCGACCCCGCGGGGCACCTCGCGGCGGCGCTCGACCTGCGCTCGGCGCACGCGTCCAAGCTCGGCGCGAGCGACGGACTCGCGTCCTATTGGGACGGGGCCAAGGCGAGCGGCTTCTCGGACCTGCTGCACAGGTCGATGGGCTGCTACGGGTGCCCCCACCCCTGCAGGTCCTTCCTGAAGGTCAACGAGGACCCGAGGCACATGGCCCTGTCCGCGGCGGAGCCGGGCTATCTGCACTTCGACATACCGTCCCTCGCCAAGGCCGTCTCGGCCGGCACCGGCTTCAGGGACATCACGACCATCTTCATGGAGTGCGCGAAGTCCGGGGCGGACCCGTGCTCGGTCATGGGACCTGGCGTGTCCACCCTCGAGGGCGTGCGCGAGGCCCTATCGTCCGGGTCGTCGTCGCCGGCCGACAGGGTCTCCGCGGCGGGCTCCTTCAGGTCCCACGCGTCCTTCGAGGAGTGCGTCGGCCTCGGCCTCTGCCCCAGGTACTGGTCGAAGGCGGGCCTGAGCATGGACGCCGTGTCGGCGTGCGCCGAGCCCGCGATGGGGCGCGCCCTGCGATAACCCCCCCCCGCCTCTCCAAAGGTTTTTGACCGTCTGGCGCATCTACTCCTATGGTGTACGTTTGAAGATACTCGTGACCACAGGGATGCCTGGCTGCGGCAAAGAGGAGTTCCTCAAGTGCTGCGTCGCCCGGGGCGCCAAGGTCATCCGGATGGGGGACCTCGTGCGCGACCGCGCGAAGGAGTTCGGCATGGACCACTCGGACGCGAACCTGGGAGACCTCGCGAACGAGGAGAGGCAGAGGTTCGGCATGGACATCTGGGCCAAGAGGGTCATCCCGCTCGTAGGGGGGAACCTGGTCGCGATAGACGGCACCAGGGGCCCGGACGAGATACGCGCGTTCAGGCACGCGTTCGGCGGCGACCTGCAGGTCGTCGCCATCCACACATCGCCGAAGACCAGGTTCGAGCGGCTGAAGGCCCGGGGCAGGACCGATTCCCCGACCGCGCTCTCGGAGTTCGACAAGCGCGACAGGCGCGAGCTCGACTGGGGCCTCGGGGACGCGATCGCCCTGGCGGACCACATGGTCGTCAACGAGGGCACGCGCGAGGAGCTCAAGGCGCAGGTCGACGAGCTCCTGGACAGGATCCTGCCCAAGGGGTGACGGTCCCTGGACTTCGTCACCGTCCGGCCATGCAGGTTCGACGCTTTTGAGGCGGTCCCGAGGGAACGCCAGTCACTCGACCTCGGCGAGTGCGAGCGCAGGCTGCGTGAGTCGGGGTACGAGGTCGTGAGCAACGCCGGCGTGATGCTGGTCGTGAGGAAGGGTGTCGAGGTGACCGTCTACCCGCACGGGCGCCTGCTCATACACCCCGTCAAGGACAAGGCCGATGCGGAGAGGGTCGCGGGCGAGCTCTACTCCTCCCTGGGCATGTGACGTTCTGACATACCCGGGCATTCCTGCGTTCCACTTTTATACTGCCTCGTTATTCGTTGTACCTGCGCGGAGGCACGGGACTTGATAGAGCTCCAGAAACTGAACAAGTCATTCGGCCCGATCAAGGCCGTGGACGACCTCGACCTGAGGGTGACCAGGGGGACCACCGTGGGGTTCCTGGGCCCAAACGGCGCCGGGAAGACCACGACCATCAAGATACTCACCGACCTGATAAGCGCCACCAGCGGGCACGCGTTCTTGAACGGCGTGGACGTTGTCAGCGACCCAAAGGCCGCCCTGTCACACGTGGGCGCGGTCGTCGAGACCCCGGAGTTCTACCCGTACCTCACGCCCGTCGAGACCCTGGCCTACCTTGGCAGGATCAGGGGCATGCCGACCGCGGAGATTCAGAGGCGCACCAACGAGGTGCTCACGCAGGTCAAGATGGAGCAGTGGCGCTCGACCCGCATAGGCAAGTTCTCGAAGGGCATGAAGCAGCGCCTAGCCATAGGGCAGGCGTTGCTGCACGAGCCTGACATACTCATACTCGACGAGCCGACCAGCGGGCTCGACCCCAGGGGCATGGTCGAGGTGAGGGAGATAATCAAGCAGCTACAGACGGACCATTACACGATATTCATGAGCTCGCACCTGCTGGGCGAGGTCGAGGAGACATGCGACCGGGCGGCGCTCATAGACCACGGCAAGCTCCTGGTCTATGACGATATCGACAACCTCGCGAAACTCACGAAGATCGCGAAGATCGAGG
>JBFXGF010000105.1:0-5370 GCA_050178275.1 Thermoplasmata archaeon
CGAACCCGAGCACGATATCGAACAAGAGCGCGACGATCGGGATGCACATCCAGGCGAATGTCATGGCCTTCATGCCCCCGAACGTCTCGAACCTGGTCCTGGGCGAGAGGCCCGGCTCGGTCCTCGAGAATGGCAGCACGAAGTCGACCGCGACGGACGCCGCGAGGTATCCAATCGCCGCGGCCAGCAGGAGGGGCTCGTCCGTCACCTGGTCGCCCATCGGGTTCACGGCCCACGCGTACACGATCACGAACAGGCCCACGGCCCCCCATACGGTGATCAAGTTGACCGGGTGCCCCTTCATCCAGTCGGAGAAATGGTCGAGCGTGCTGAACCTCCGGTACCTGGTGTTGAGCGCGACCAGGCACGTCGAGAGCCAGACCACGACAACGATGAACGTCACGTCCGTCCCTATCCGCGCCTGCTCGGGCCAAGACCCGAGGAGGTCGCCCACGAGCTCCACCGTCCACAGCATGACCAAGGACGCGAGGAAGAGCGTGAACACCCAGCCCCGGATCACGGTGAAGAAGTCCGCCCTCATCCGCCTGATGTGGGCGATGGAGTACGCGACGAGGAACAGGCCGAGGATGCTGGGCACTATCTCGAAGACAATCCTCTCAGCGTCCAGCATCCAGATCTCCCTTCCCTGGGCCCACGCCACATTGGGCGGGTGGATGATAATGATTCTCGTGACATCTATTGCCGGGTCTGCTCTTGCGGGGCCATGACGGCGCCGCGGCTGGCGGAGCTCACGCCGTCCCTGTACCGCGCGAGGTAGCCGGACACGCCGCCCCTCGGCGGCTTCCTCTCCTTCAGCCTCGACTTGACCTCCTTCTGGGAGATCAGCACCTCTATCTCCTTCGAGTCGAGGTCTATCCTGATGATGTCCTTGTTCCTGACCGCCGCGATCGTGCCGCCGACATAGGCCTCAGGGGACACGTGGCCGACCGATAGCCCCTTCGTCCCTCCGGAGAACCTGCCGTCCGTCACGAGCGCCACGGACTCGCCCAGGCCCAGCCCGACCAGTATCGAGGTCGGCCCCAGCATCTCGGGCATCCCGGGGGCCCCCTTCGGCCCCTGGTACCTGATGATGACCGCGTCCCCGGGCGCTATCCTCCCCTTGAGCATCGCGTCGGTCGCGGCCTTCTCCGTGTCGAACACCTTCGCCGGTCCCTCGAACTTCCTCATGGACGCGGTGACGGCGGATTGCTTGATCACGCAGCCTTCCTCAGCCAGGTTCCCAAACAGGACGGCTATGCCGCCTTCCTCGTGGTACGCGTTGTCCAGCGGGCGGATCACATCGTCGTCCCTCACCTTGGCGGCCTTGGCCACGCTCAGGATGGTCGCCCCCTCGACCGTGCCCATGTCCTTCAGGGCCCCGGACATGCGGGACATCACGGCCGGTATGCCCCCCGCGCGGTCCAGGTCGTCCATGAAGTGCTTCCCTCCGGGCTTCAGGGCGACTATGTGCTTCGTCTCCTTCGAAAGCCTGTCGAACGCGCACAGGTCGAGGTCCACGCCGAACTCCCTCGCGATGGCGATTAGGTGCAGGGTCGTGTTCGTGGACCCTCCGATGGCGTTCTCCACCCTTATCGCGTTCTCGAAACTGCCCTTGGTCACGAAGTCCCTGGGCCGTCGGTTCTCCCTGGCCAACTCGACCGCGAGCGTCCCGGTCCTCCGCGCGGTCTCCCGCTTCTCCTTGGAGACGGCGTGCTGTGTCGCGCACCCCGGGAGGCTCAGGCCCAGCGCCTCCGTGAGGCAGGCCATCGTGTTCGCCGTGAACAGGCCTGAGCACGAGCCAGCGCCCGGGCACGCCCTGCGCTCTATCTCCGCGAACTCCTCCTCGGAGATCCTGCCGGCCGTCAGCTCGCCGACGGCCTCGAATATGGATATCACGTCCAGCTTCCGGCCCTTGAACAGGCCGGGCAGCATCGGCCCGCCCGTCAGGATCACGGCCGGCACGTTGAGGCGTCCGGCGGCCATGAGCATCCCCGGGGTGATCTTGTCGCAGTTCGTCACCCCGACCCAGCTGTCGGCCACGTGGGCCTCCACCATCGACTCGACGGTGTCGGCCACGATCTCCCTGGAAGGTAGGGAATACCTCATCCCGTCCAGGCCCATCGCTATGCCGTCGCATATGCCCATCACGCCGAACTCGAAGCAAAACCCCCCGGCCTGCTCTATCCCCTTCTTGACCTCGGCGACGAGCTCGTTCAGGTGGATGTGCCCAGGCACGATCGTGTTGTACGAGTTGGCGATCGCTATCAATGGCTTGTCGAAGTCCTCGTCCCTCATCCCAGTCGCCCGCATCAGGCCCCTGGCCGCGGCCCTCGAGGTCCCCTTCTTGACAGCCTCACTCCTCAGCGTCTCCATCTTGCCCGACATCCTTCATCCTCCCAGCTTGAAATCGTCATGTAGCGCCTGAACGGCCCTCTCGGTGTCCTTCCTCTTGATTATGAACGATATGTTCAGCTCGGACGAGCCCTGGGCGATGGCGCGGATGTTGATGTCCTCCCTCGCCATCGTGGTGAAGACCCGGGCCGCCACCCCTGGCGTGCCCCTCATCCCCGCGCCTACCACCGCGATGATGCTCAGGCCAGCCTCTATCGAGACGTCCCTGACCTGCTTCGAGCCAAGGAGCGAGAGCTCGAGGGCGTTCTGCGCTTTCGAGCCGCCCTCCTTGGGGATGGCGAGCGTGATGCTCTCCTCCGACGAGCTCTGGGATATCATGAGCACGTCGATGCCCTCGTCCGTGAGTATCTGGAGGACCTTGGCGGGCAGCCTCGGGGTGCCCACCATGCTCGCCCCGCTGACGGTGATCAGGTCCACGTCGTTTATGTTCGTGATGGCCTTGACGACGGTCCCGTCCCTGACCCTCGCCTCACTCACGATGGATGAGCCCTGCCTGTCCGGGTCGGCCATGCTCTTGACCCTGAACGGGAGTTGGTACTTGGCCGCGCACTCCAGCGCCTTGGGATGTATGACCTCCGCCCCGAAGTGGGCGAGCTCGATGGCCTCGGCGAACGATATCGACTCGATGAACCTCGCGTTCTTCACGAGCTTCGGGTTCGCCGTCATCAGCCCGTCCACGTCCTTCCAGACCCACACCTCGTCGCACCTGATGGCCGCTCCCACTATGGACGCGGTGAAGTCGGAACCCCCCCTGCCCAACGTGGTCTGTATGCCCTCCTGGGTCTGGGCTATGAACCCGCTTATCACGGGCGTGAATCCCTCCTCGAGCAGCGGCTCCAGGTTCTGTTTCACCTGGAGCGTCGTGACGTTCATCAGCGGCTGGGCGTAGCCGTAGTCGTCGTCGGTCACGATGCCGGCCTCTCCCCCCGTGAACGCCCTCGACTTGAGCCCAAGGTCCTCTAAGACGCCTGCCAGGAGTGGCGCCGACAGCCTCTCGCCGAACCCGAGGACATAGTCCCTCGACCTCGGGGTGAGCTCCCCTATGTGCGCGATCCCGAGGAGCACGTTCTTCAGGTCCTCGCTGATTGCGCTCAGGGCCTCGACGGTCTTGGAGAGTATCTCCTTGTCCGTTATGGCCTCCTCCGCCGCCCTCCTGTGCCTCGCCGCGAGGTCGTCCGCGGCCTTCCGGACGTGGTCCCTCTTCTTCCTGCTGGCCTGGTTCGCGGCCTCGGTGAGCGTGTTCGTGACACTGTGCATCGCCGACGTGACGACCACGACCTGGTCGCCCCTCGAGACGTATGTCTGGACCATCGAGCCGACATTCCTGAACTTCGCGCCGTCCGCGACGCTGGCACCGCCGAACTTCATCACAAGTCTCATGGCTTCATCATCTCCGGGCTATCTCGCGAAGGACCTCCCGATCTCTATCAGGTCCCTGACCACGGATGTGGCGGTCTCCGGCCCGCCCGCTCCTTTCCCGACGAGCGTGACCTCCCCCGATGGGTGAGTGTCGAAACATATGGCGTTGAACGTGCCCGAGACGTTGAGCGGGTGTGTGAGATCGACGCCCTCGGGGGACACCTTCGCCTTCTCCCCGACGCTGCCGATGAGCTTGATGGTCGCGCCCTTCGACGAGGCGTCCGCCATGTCCTCTGCCGTGACCTTCGTTATGCCGCGGATGTCCACGTCATTGATCGACAGGGCCGTGCCGAGCACGTAGTTGGATGTGATCACGAGCTTGCAGGCGGTGTCGAACCCCTCGACATCGTAGGTCGGGTCGGCCTCCGCGTACCCGAGCCTCTGGGCGTCCGCGAGCGCGTCCTTCACGCTGACGCCCTCGGCCGCCACCCTCGTGAGTATGTAGTTGGATGTGCCGTTCAATATCCCTCGTATGCCCCTGATCTCGCTCCCCTCGAGGCATTTCTTGGCGAAGTCCAGCACCGGTGTCCCTCCGCCGACGGTCCCGCTGAACTTGAACACGACCTCGTTGTGGTGCGCGAGCTCCATCAGCGCGGGCATGGCGATGGCGAGAGGGCCCTTGTTCGTGCAGACCACGTGCCTCCCCTTGATCATGGCGGTCTTCACATGGCTCAGCCCGGGCTCCCCCTTCCTGAGCTCCGTCGGCGTGGTCTCCACCACGACCTCGCACTCCGTCTCCCTTATCGCGTGGACGCCGTCCATGCCCTCATGATACGAGTCGCCGAGCCCCGCCAGGGTCCCCTGGCTCTTCTTGGACTCCAGCGCCTTCGCCAGGTCGACGCCGTCCTTGTCGAACGCGGCCCCGTGGCTGTCGACTATCCCGACTATCTTCGGGTTGAGCCCGTGCTCCCTCGCGAGCCTAGGCCCCTGCGACATGACGACCTCCGCGAAGCTGCGCGCGACCACGCCGAAGCCGACGAGCGTGACCCTCATATCACAGCCCCTCCACGAGCTTCCGGAGCGCGTCGACGGAAGCCTCTATGGCGACGGGCTTCTCCGACCGCGCGACCGCCACATCGGGGTCCTTGAGGCCGTGCCCAGTGGATACGCACACAATCCTGGATGATCGGTCCACCGTCCCCGACGCGATGTCCTTGGCGAGTCCGGCGACCGCCGCGGCGCCGGCCGGCTCTGCGAATATGCCCTCCAGCCCGGCCATCAGTCTCTGCGCGTCGAGTATCTCCTCGTCCGTCACTCTGAGGCACGAGCCTCCGGAGTCGCGGAGGGCCCTCACGGTCTTCTTCCAGTTGGCGGGGTTGCCTATCCTGATCGCCGTGGCCACGGTGTCCGGGTCGGCGACGGGCACGAGGGTGTCCAGGCCGTCGGAGAACATGGCCGCCACTGGGGCGGCCCCGGCCGCCTGCACACCGACGACGCGTGGGTGCGAGTCGACGGCCCCGAGGCTCTCGAACTCCCTGAAGCCCTTCCAGAACGCGGCGGAGTTCCCTCCGTTCCCGACCGGTATGTAGAGTGAGTCCG
>JBFXGF010000106.1:0-5347 GCA_050178275.1 Thermoplasmata archaeon
TACACCCGCCAGTATTCCGCATATGAATGAGCACGTGGGCGACTCCTGCTC
Source organism: Thermoplasmata archaeon (assembly GCA_050178275.1). Lineage (GTDB taxonomy): Archaea > Thermoplasmatota > Thermoplasmata > UBA10834 > UBA10834 > UBA9653. The sequence continues at coordinate 52 of JBFXGF010000106.1, forward strand.
CTCTCCGTGACTTAGGTACCCCAAAGCCTCCAAGGAGTCGGGGCACGAGAGTTCCATGAGCATCGTGGTCTCGTCGAACCTGACCACCTCGAACGTGCCAAGGCCGTCGCGCGCGAAGAGGTCCACGAGGTGGTTCAGGAGCGTCTCCGGGTCCGAGTGATTAGCCTTGCCGCGCTCCCTTTCGATGAAGCAGTTGAACATCTCGATGCCGGCTCGGTAAGTGAACTCCCTCTCGAAGGTGCCGACATCGCTCCTGAGGGTCCGCTTCAGGGCGCAGAGCGTATGAGCGGCGTTGACCAGCACCCTCTCTGAGGATGTCGTCCCCTGCCCATTGTCCGGGCCCGGCTCGACCGGAGCCGACTCCCGTCCGTTGTCTTGACCGCTCAGGTGGTTCACCTCGGGAAGAGTGTCCGACCCTGGACATCCCAGGGTCGAGTGTGCCCTCGCGTGGACAATGTCAGTGACGCCTAGGTTAAAAACCTTCCCGACTCCGTGCGCAACTCGTGGGGTCCCGGGACAGTTAGCTTCTTAACCCCCCGTGCTCCCGCTACTTCCCCGAGAACGCGGCCGCGACCCTCAGCGCCCTCGCGGTCTCGGCCACATCGTGCACGCGCACGATATCCGCCCCGTTCCTGACGGCTATGACCGCCGCCGCCAGAGACCCCTCGAGCCGCTCCTCGGGCGGGAGGCCCGTGATCTTCCCTATGAACGACTTCCTGGAGACCCCTATCACGATGGGCTTCCCGACCGCCTTCAGCTCAGCTAGCCTCTCTATGATCTCGAGGTTGTGGTCCAGGGTCTTGCCGAAACCGATGCCGGGGTCCACCATTATCCTGCCCGGGCTCACGCCCGCCGCCTCAGCGGCCCCGACTCGTTCCCGCAGGAACGAGGCCACCTCCAAGACGACATCCTTGTACCGGGGCCTCTTCTGCATGGTCCGAGGCTCGCCCTTCATGTGCATTATGATGACCGAGGCTTCGTGCTCGGAAACGACCTCGAGCATCCGTCGGTCCCTCAGTCCCGTGACGTCGTTTACGATCGAGGCGCCCGCGAAGAGGGCTTTCTCGGCCACCTCCGGTTTGTACGTGTCGATCGATATCCTTCCGGGCCGGTGCGCGCTGAGCGCCTCGACGACCCTGATGGTCCTCGAGAGCTCAGCCTCTGTCGACACTGGCTCCGCCCCCGGCCTAGTGGACTCCCCTCCGATGTCAACGATGTCCGCGCCGTCCGAGAACATGGCCTTCCCCCTGGCGATCGCGGTCTCATCGTCCCCTATGCCGTCGCCCGAGAACGAGTCGGTGGTCACATTGATGACCCCCATGATGCGGGGCGAGTCAAGTCCCAGTTTGCAGGTGCCCACCGTCACGGAGGAGGTCCCGCGGTTCGAAGAGCCCATGGCCACCATCTCACGTGGTGAGTAGGTCATCGACGACCTCGGCTATGTCCCTTACCTCAACATCCAACTTCACGAGCTCGTTCCCGAACCTGAGGTTGGTCACGCAGAACGGACACGCCGTTACGAGCAGGTCCGCCACCTCGGACGCTGACTTCACCCTCCTGGAGGCGATCCTCTGCGCCGCCGCGCCGTCAGCGGAGCGAACGCCCCCGCCACCGCCGCAGCACCTGGCGGACTCCTTGTTCTCCTTCATCTCGACGAATGTCACCTCAGGAATCATCTTGATGAGCTTCCTGGGGGCGTCGTAGACCTTGAGGTGCCTTCCTATGTGGCAGGGGTCGTGGTATGTGACCTTCCTCCTCAGTGGCTTGAGCTTCAAGTCCTTCTTCGCGAGGAACTCGACCAGGTGTTCGGTCTCGAAATCCACCTTCACGTGTTTCGGGTACTCCTCCCTGAACATCTTGAGGCATCCCGCGCACGTGAAGATGACCTTCTTGACGCCGAGCCTGTTGACCGCCTCCACGTTCGCCTTCATCAGATCCTCGATGAGCCGCTCGTCCTGGCCCGTCCTCTTCAGCGTGCTCCCGCAGCAGACCTCGTCTATGAGCGTGAAATCCACACCCAATTTGCGCAGGATGGAAATCGTGTGAGTCGCGACCTCTGGCATCCTGTATCGGGCGGTGCACCCGACGAAGTACCCTATCTCGGCCGGCTTGACCTCGGCGCCGAGATCGACCTTCCTGCTCTCCCCGTACGGGTTCTTCGTCTTCTTGATGTTCTTGAGAATCTTCTTATGCGCCGGGTGCGAGAGCCCAGCATCGGCCAGGTCGGTTCTCGCGGCCTCGACGATCTCAACGACGCGTATGTTTGACGGGCACCTTCTCTCGCAGTCCTTGCAGGTCGTGCACTGGGCGAGCCTCTCCACCACCGAGTCGTCCGCCGGTATCTCTCCCCTGCTGAGCCCGTAGGCGAGTATGACCTTTCCCCTCGCGACGGACGGGTCCCACTCGTTGTCCTCGAAGTACGGGCAGACGCTCTTGCAGAAGCCGCACAGGGTGCAGGTCAGCATCTCCTTCTCGAGCTTCTTCGTCCGCTCAGCCTTGATGATTTTCTTGCGAGCCATGGGATCCGCCGGGTATGCCCTGGATGTGAGTCGCCGTGTTCACTGGACCTTTGGCACAGTAATCACAGCGTCCATAATAAACGTGACCTTGGATTTCGGACCGAGTTCTTGGATTGCCTTATCAACTGCCTCTTGGAGGGTTGGCACGGGCTCCATGTGCGCCTTACGAGCGACCTCCGGGTCCAACTTCGTGACTGCCATCATCCTGCACTTGAGCCCTATCTCGGCCATCTTCGCGGCCTTGTGGTAGCCGAGTTTGTAGGTGTGAGATATCTTCTCGAGGGCGTCCTTTGGCGTGTTCGCGCTCGCGAGGAGGTTCAGGAAGGTCTCAGGGCCGACGCCCATCCGGCACGCGCTGACCAGGATGATGACCCCCCCGTCCCTGACGGCGTACTTGGCGTTGTCCAAGGCCTTCTGGGACTGGTACAGGTCTATGTCGTAGGGGAACGCAGTGACGGCGACGACGACATCGGCTTTCTTCTTGAGCTTGATGACGAAGACTTCGTCGGCCTTCTTGACAGCCGCCCTCCACGACCTCTTCAGGTGTCCCGCCGAGGCGTGGCATATCCTGTGTCGCTGATCGAGCACCACCATCACGGAGAATATGCGTTTGTCCTTGATGGCCTTGGCCATGTCATCCATGTCCTCGTGGACCGGGTTGCCCTTCAGCCTGAGCGACTGAGCCTCTATCCGGAGGGCCAGCTTGTGGTTCTGCTCTATGGTCTCGAACGCGGACACCCCTGGCAGGAAAGACTTCCTACCGCCGGTGTATCCCGCGAAGTAGTGTGGCTCCACGCTGCTGATCACTATGACGCTGTGCGCGTCCACGACCTTCCTGTTCAACATCAGCCGAGTCCCGTTCCTGGAGGTGCCTACGAAGGACATCTCGCTCGTCTTCGAGTCGTGGACGATGATGTGGTCCTTCACCCTGTCGTAGACGGGGCCGAATATGAACTTGAACTCCTCCTCCGTCGGCGCCCGGTGCATCCCCGTCGCGATGATGTAGTTGACGGTCTTCCCCTCGAGGTGGGGCATCATCGACTCGAGTATGCGTCCCGTGGGCGTCGGCCTCGTGGCGTCGTTGACGATCACGAGCAGGTCCTTAGCCCTCTTGACGAACTCCTCGAAGGTCTGCGACCCCAACGGGTTCTTGAAGGCGCCCCCGAGCACGGCGTTCTCGTCGAGGGGCGGAAGGTCCTTCGGGTGGACAACTTCCCCCAAATTCTCGTCGGGGAGTTGTACGCATTCCTTCCCATCCCCGTACTGGACCTCTATGCGCATCAATAATGACCGGGCTGGAATAGGGATTCTCCTATTAGAGGGTTAAGGTTTGCCACGGTCCCCAGCGCCTCAGGCCCAGCCACGCTGGGAAGGCTTAATTATGTTGTACGAATCTGTAGCGCCGATGAAGACCGTCGGAACCCTCGGTGAGCGCGCTGTCATACGCATGATCGACGGCATAGTCAAGAGCGAGGCGACCGTCGGCATAGGGGACGACTGCGCGGCCATCGACCTCGGGGACAAGTACCTCTTGGTGACAACGGACATGATGGTCACGAGGACACACATACCCAAGGGGATGGGGCCGTATGATGTGGGCTGGGCGTTGGTCGCGGTCAACCTGAGCGACATAGCCGCGATGGGCGGGAAGCCGCTCGGGGTCGTCACGGCCATCGGGATAACGAAAGGCCACCCCCTCGAGTTCCTGGAGCAGATGGTCGACGGCATGAACGACTGCGCTCTGCGATTCGGGACATCCATAGTCGGCGGGGACACGAAGGAGCACGCCGACCTCATACTGTGCGGGACCGCCGTGGGGGAGGTCTCCAAAGACGGCATCCTCCTCAGGAAGGGCGCGAGGGCGGGCGACCTGATAGCCGTCACGGGCTCGCTCGGAAAGGCGGGGTCCGGCTTCTTGTCCATGAAACGCAACCTCAACCTGAAGGAAGCCGAGGACAGGCTCAAACGCCCGTGGCCCCGGGTGAAGGAGGGCATGGCCCTCTCCGCGTCAGGATTTGTCACTTCGTGCATGGACATCTCAGACGGTCTGTCGTCATCGATATTCGAGCTGTCGAGGAACTCGGGCATGACGCACGAGATCGACTACGCCAAGGTCCCGAAGGCCCCGGAGGTGGAGATGGCGTTCCACGACCTCGAGAGGCAGAAGGACCTCGTGCTGAACTTCGGGGACGACTTCGAGCTGCTGTTCACGATCAAGCGGGAGCGCGAGCAGGACATGCAAGCGCTGGCCGAGAGCATGGGGTGCCCGCTCACGGTCATAGGCAAGGTGACGAGCGGCGAGGAGAACATCCTGGTCGACAACGGCCGGCGGGAGAAGCTGGAGAACCTTGGCTATGAACACTTCAGGGTCCGGAAGTACTGAAGCCCGCTTCTACTCCATCGAGAACGGGAAGGTGAGGTGCGGCCTGTGCCCGCATTCGTGCCTGATCCCCGATGGAAAGCGCGGGATATGCGGCGTCAGGGAACATAGGGATGGCAAGCTCTACGCGCTCACGTACGGTCTCGCTTCGTCGATACACCCTGACCCCATCGAGAAGAAACCGCTCTTCCACTTCCTGCCGGGAAGTACGTCCATCTCGTTCGGTAGCATCGGATGCAACCTCTCGTGCAAGCACTGTCAGAACTTCGAGATATCCACGGCCAAGTTCGGGCAGGTCGGCCTGACGAGGGTCGAGCCTGGCGACGTCGTCGGATACGCCCGCTCCTCCGGCGCTAAATCCGTTTCGTGGACATATAACGAGCCGACGATCTGGCAC
>JBFXGF010000107.1:0-5339 GCA_050178275.1 Thermoplasmata archaeon
GTGGGCAGCGAGATCGCGGTCCCCCCCAAGGCCTCAGGTACGACCAGGTCCTCGACGGCCTCGCGGAGGACAGAGGAGTACTCCCCGAGGAATGGGGCTCCGCGATCTGCGAGATCCATCGCACCACCTTGCTACTCGACTCCTGGTCCGCGACCATGGCGGTCCATGACCTCCGCGCCCTCGACGCGCTGATCGACCGGCTCGCCGAGCTGTCGTCATACATGGAGGGGTACGCGGACCTCTACAGGGACACCCTCATGTGGTCGCTCGAGGAGGCCGCCGCGTCAGACTTCTCCGAATGGTACCTCGATGTCGGCGACGCCCTCGAGGAGCTCGCTGGGGCGGAGCTGCCACTGGACTTGAACCACCTGGCCATCGAGGCTCTGCAGGCTTACGACGACATGCTGTACGACTTCAGATCCTACGCGAGCCCGTACGACGACGACCACGACGAGGTGCTCGACTACACCGGGGCCGCGGTATACGCCCCCAGCGAAGGGGAGCTCGGCACGGCCTACACGTCCCTAGCGTTCTACGACGTTGGCTGGGCGGACGCGACCGCGGCCATACGGGCGGACGAACCACAGGCGGCCACTGGTCCCGGGCCGGAGGTGTCCTACGCCGACATCGACGGCGACGAGGAGTCCGACGAGGCGACGCTGCACTGGGCAATCGCCCACGAACGCCACCTGGCATGGGTGTTCGCCGAGACGGACGCCGGCCTGGAGCTCCTGCGCGTCCTGGAGTCGAACGGTTCCGACCTCGTCTTGACGGGGCTCGCGGGGGAGCTCACGGTGTCCGCCAGCGCCTGGGACGAGGGCGCGGCGGTGACGCACCACACGCTGGACCTCGTCCTGACACGGGCGCTCGACATACGGGTGAGGGTCGAGTCCAGCGGGGGCCCTGTGACTGACGGGATAGAGGTGGTCGTCCTCACGAGGACCGGCCCGATCTATCTGGCCCCGTCCGATGAGGGGTTCGTGGGCAGCGTCATCGTGCCGGGGGACGCCAGGTACGGCGACCTCTTGACCGTCGAGGTCCTGGACAAGGGCGGCGCCGTGATAGCTCAGAACAGGACCTGCGTGGCGGGCCCGGACATCGCGCTCGAGGTGTTCTATCCGGGAGAGGGCGATGACACGCCGGGGATGGAACTCATTCTGCCCGTGGCGGCTCTCACGATATCCGCGGCGGCCGTGGCCGTCTACCTCCGCGGGCGCAAGCCTGGCCCCGAGGCCTAGAACCGTTTCTTGAACAGGAACCTCAGGTTCCCGAGGCCGTCCCTCCAGCTCTGCAGCTTCACCTCGCCGACCCTGACCCTGTAGGTGATGGGCACCTCGGCGGCCCTGACCTTCTTGAACGCCTCGATCTTGATCTCCTCGGACATGGCCATCCCGTCGCTCTCGAGCGTGAGCTTGTCCAGGACCGACCTCCTGAAGACCCACATGCCGCTCTGGGAGTCCCTCACCCTCACCCGGAAGAGCGCGCGGGCCGCGACGGACAGTACCTTGTTCCCCAGCCGGTGCTTCGCGCTCATCGCGCCCTTCGCCATGTCAGCGAACCTATCGGTCGTGATGAAGTCCAAGCCGTCCGAGTCCAGCTTGGCCGCCAATCGGGGTATCTCGAGCGCGGGGTAGGTCATGTCCGCGTCCAAGGTCGCTATGATCTCCCCGGCGGCTTTGTCGAACCCCGTCTTGTACGCGCGGCCATAGCCTCGTCTCGGCTCCTGGATGACGGTCGCGCCCTTCCCGGCCGCTATGTCCCTCGTGCGGTCGCGCGAGTCCGTGTCGACCACGATGACCTCGTACGGGACCACGCCGTCGAGGGCCGACCGGACCTCGTCCATCACGAGGCCTATGCTCGACTCCTCGTTCATGGTGGGTATCACGACCGACACTCGGGGCACGGGGTCATCCTCCAGCCGGGGGCTCAGGCGCGTTGGCCTCCCTCTCGGCCACGACGCGCGGCGGCGGCTTCTCGAAGAACTTGCACGAGAGATACCCGAGCCCAGCCATCAAGAGCCTCGCGAGCGCCCAGAACGAGAGGGTCGTCTCGAAGAGTCTCTGAGGCTTGTAGCTCCCCCAGAGGTTGCCGTGCTTCATCGTGAGCTGCTTCCGCCCCCAGCCGTTCCAGTACGCCTGCTTGAAGAAACCGATGAAGCTGCCCTTGGTCCTGTGGTACACGATCGCGTCAGCGTCGTACCCCAGCGTGAAGCCCTTGGAGACCGCCCTGAAGTTGAGGTCGATGTCCTCCGCCGTGATGAACCACTCGTCGAACCCCCGGACTGAGTCGAGCACCTCCCTGCGCCAGGCCATGCTGGCGCTCGGGTACGACACGTCGAACCCGCGGTGGTGCAGCTCGACCCTCTCGAGGTCCTCGAACGCGTGGTAACCTATGTTGATGGTCTTCCCGGCCACGACGTCGAACTTCGCGAGCGACTTCCTGAGCTCCCTCACCCAGAACGGGTTCGCGATGCAATCGCCCCCGATGGTCGCGACCGCCTGGCCCTTTGCCTGGGATATCCCGAAGTTGGTGCTCTCGCCCCTTGTCCCCGGGTGGTGGAAGAACCTGATCTGGGGGTGCTTCTCGATGTACCCCTTGATGATCTCGACCGTCCCGTCCGTGCTCCCCGCGTCGACGACCACTATCTCGACTGGGGGCTCTTGGATTATGAGGCTGTCAAGCAGGTCCCTTATGTGCCTCTTCTCATTGAGCAGGTTCAGGACGATGCTGACCATCATTCGCCATCAACGCCATCGGAAAAGGCTGGAACCTTATTATGCTTTCCAGATTGAGGTCCTGGTCAGTGCGCTCATCGGCTCCCGTACCCGATGCCCAGGTACTTCGCCCCCGCGCGCTCGACCTTCGCGGGGTCGAGGAACCTCCTCCCGTCCACCACGACCGGGCGCCTCATCCCCGAGAACTCCTTCCTGCCGAGGGCCTTGAACTGTTTCCAGTCGGCCTGGATGATGCATCCGTCCGCCCCTTCAAGACATTCCCGGGCGGAGGACGCGTACTCGATCGTGGGCATGACCCTGATGAAGCTGGGCATGGCCATCGGGTCGTACGCGACCACCCTCGCGCCCCTGGCGAGTAGCTCGGTTATCAGGGGTACGGCCCTCGTCTCCCGGATGTCGTCCACGCCTCCCTTGAATGACAGGCCTAGGACCGCGACGCGCTTGCCCTCCAGCGGGCCCACCTCCCTCTCGAGGAGCCATATGGCCTCCACGGGCTGGCGGTCGTTTATCGCCAGGAGCGCGGCGAGCAGCTTCGGGGCATACCTCTCGGATTTGGCCCTGTCCTTGAGTGCCTTCACGTCCTTCGGGAGACAGCTCCCGCCGAAGCCCAGGCCCGGCTTGAGGAACAACGGCCCTATCCTCGGGTCCATGCCAGCGGCCCTCAGCACGTCCTCGGAGTCGATGCCCAACCTGACGCAGATGTCAGCCATCTCGTTCGCGTACGATATCTTGGTCGCGAGGAACACGTTCGACGCGTACTTGATCATCTCCGCGGTCCGGAGGTCCGTCCTGATCTTCTCGGCCCTGATCGGCGAGTACAACCTCATGAGCAGGTCGCCCGAGCGCTTGTCCAGGGAACCGATGACGACCCTGGACGGCTCCATGCTGTCCTTGAGGGCGCTCCCCTCCTGGAGGAACTCGGGGTTCATGCACAGACCGAAACCCGGGCCCGCGGACTTGCCCGAACCCTTCTCGAGCAGAGGCTTCACGACGGAGTCCGTGGTGCCCGGCACGACGGTGCTCTTCATCACGACGACCTTGTAGTCGTCCGAGCGGCCCAGCCCCTTCGCCACGTCCCTGCACGCCTTCTTCACCGGCCCGATATCTATCCTGCCGGACGGGAGCGGCGGCGTCTGGACACATATGAACACGCACTTCGAGCCCCTGACCGCGGCAATGGTGTCCGTCGTGGCCTTCAGGCCTCCGGACCTCGCGAGCTTCGCGAGCTCGGCCTCGAGCGGGGGCTCGTAGAACGGGGCCTTTCCGGAGTTGACGGACTTGACCCTCGACCGGTCGACCTCGGCGACGGACACGTCGTGTCCGAGCTTCCCGAGCATCACCGCGGTTGCGAGACCGACATATCCAGCGCCCACGACGCAGATCCTCATCGGTCATCGAACCGGCAGTGGGGCTATTAACCCTTTTGGGCTCCCGGGGGAGAGGCAAGAAAGCATTAAGTCATCCCCAGCCTTTCATTCGGGCGATGAAGGTCGTCATCCCCGCCGCGGGCCTGGGTATCAGGTTTCTACCGGCGACCAAGGCGCAGCCGAAGGAGATGCTCCCAGTGGTCGACAAGCCCGCGATACAGTACGTCGTCGAGGAAGCGGTCGCCTCCGGCATGACGGACATAATCATGATCACGGGCAGGGGCAAGAGGGCCATCGAGGACCACTTCGACAAGTCGTACGAGCTCGAGCACAAGCTCAGGGACGGCGGCAACAAGGAGGCGCTCGAGCAGGTCCAGAGGATAGCCTCGATGGCCGACATATTCTACATCAGGCAGAAGGAGCAGCTCGGCCTGGGCCACGCTGTCCTGTGCGCCAAGAAGCACGTAGGGGACGAGCCTTTCGCCGTCATGCTCGGCGACGACATCGTCGTCAACGACCACCCGTGCATCGGCCAGCTCGTGGAGGCCTTCGAGGAGACGGACACCTCGGTCGTGGGCGTCGAGCGAGTGCCGAGATCGAAGATCTCGAGGTATGGCGTCATCAAGGGCAAGAAGGTCAGGGACGAGCTCTACAGGGTCGACGACCTGGTCGAGAAGCCCTCGCCGAAGCGGGCGCCCTCAGACCTCGCCATCATAGGCAGGTACGTGTTCAAGCCGGAGATATTCACCTACCTGGAGAGGATAGGCCGGGGCAAGGGCGGGGAGTACCAGCTGACGGACGCGATGAGGCTCCTGTGCAAGAGGGACGGGCTGTACGGCCTGAGGTTCAAGGGCCGCAGGTTCGACATCGGCAGCAAGGCCGATTGGATAAGGGCCACGGTCGAGCTCAGCATGGACAGGCCTGACCTGGTCGACGACCTCGGATTCTCGGTGCGGCGTAAGTCCTGAAGGTGTTTCCCGGAGACCGCCTCCAGCGCCTTTCCGCCTTGTCGTTCCCAAATCTATTATAGCTTCCTCGGGATTCTGACGCACCAGAGAGGTGTTCCCGGTGAAACTGCTCGCGAAGTACTACAAGATAGACGACGCGGAGATAGGCGAGGACACCATCGTCCGCGACTTCGTGAACCTGTACGGTTGCAGGATAGGCAAGGGCTGCAGGATCGCCGCCTACACCGAGATCCAGAGAGGCGTGACCATAGGCGACAGGTGCAAGGTCG
>JBFXGF010000108.1:0-5306 GCA_050178275.1 Thermoplasmata archaeon
CATGACGGACTCAAGGGTGGCCGGGAACATCGCGAGGCAGCTGAACGAGCTGTCGCCGGGCTCGGCGGTCTCGCTCCGGATGAGCGTGGACAGCTACCTGGATGTCATGAGCGGCGTTATCGACCTGTACGCGGGCAAGCGTGACATGGACACGATCTACGTCACGGCGACGATATCGTTCGAGGCCATCAAGCGCGTGATGCAGGCCCTCGAGATAGACACATCCAGGGTGTACTTCGTCGACTGCATATCGCACATCATGATGGGCACGGCCGCCGCGCAGAAGGACGAGCACGCGTCCCTGGTCGAGAGCCCGACCATGCTCGAGAACATCATGCTGAAGGTCGAGTACCTGATCAGGCGCTCGCAGTCGAAGGAGAAGCTGGTGGTCATAGACTCGATCAACTCGCTGGCCATACACAACAACAACTGGATACTGTCGGAGTTCCTCCACATACTGGTCTCGGGCCTGAGGTCCAAGGAGGCGCGCACCGTCATCCTGTCGGTCGAGGAGCACTCGACCCCGGAGATAGCGAGCATGGTGAACCTCGTCTGCGACTCAGGCATACGCGCGGCGAAGGAGGGATGACATGAAGCTGACGAGCATGGGCGTGCCGGCGCTCGACGACCACCTCGGCGGGGGCGTGCAGAAGGGCTCCACGGTCCTGGTGATTGGGGGGCCCGGCTCGGGGACCGAGTTCTTCGCGAAGCAGTTCGCCTCGACCGGGCAGGAGCCCGTCACGTACTTCACCTCCACGGAGAGGGACGAGGACGTGCTCGCGGTCATGCGCGAGCACGGGTGGAGGACGGACATCAACATAGTCAACATAGGGACGAAGTACTACGAGGGCGTGCTCGCGAAGAAGCTCGAGATCAGCCGGTTCAGGCAGGAGGGCGTCACCCTCGACGACGTGAGGCGGGTCAAGGACAAGGACGCCCGCAGGGAGGAGAACTTCCTCACGTTCCTCGCGTACGAGATATCGAAGCTGACGCCGCCCTTCAGGGTGGTCATCAACTCGCTGGACTTCTTCCTCGAGAACTACGACAGCGCCGAGGTCCTGATGGCCATGCGGACGATCAAGGCTCACACGCAGCACTCGGAGAGCCTCACGCTCATGACCGTCCTCAAAGGGGTGCACGCGTCCCGCATCCAGAGCAGCGTGGAGGACCTCGCGGATGTCATATTCGAGCTCGACCGCGAGAAGATCGGGCAGGAGTTCAAGAAGTACATCATCGTCCAGAAGGTCAGGAACAGGCCCGGGCTCGTGGGCATCCTGCCGTGCGCATTCGACCAGAGCGGCATCAAGGTCTGCTGAGAGCCCTCTCAGGACGAAACGTCGTTAAATTCGGCGAAAAGCGACATTTCCCTCGATGGCCCCTTATACTAAGAAGACAGAGTCTTCTTGCGCTTTAAGAATCAGCGACATATCCAGATGTCGGGGTTCGGCATTAGACGAAATCACAAACGCTCAGAACTGATAACGAGCCGGAAAGCTATATAAGCGCAGCTCAGCGGTAAATACCCTCACGCGGGCCGAGAGGCCTGCAGGAGGACAAAACAATGAAGAAGATTTGGGCAGTCCGGAAGGACTCCGAGGCAGTGTCGCCCGTTATCGCGACCATCCTGATGGTGGCGATCACGGTCGTGTTGGCCGCGGTGCTGTACGTGATGGTGCTGGGATTCGGCACCGACACGTCCCAGACGCCGACTAGCTCGTTGACGAAGTCGTCAATAACGAACGGGTGGAGATTCACCTTCGCGACTGTCAACGAGGATGTCAGCTGGGACGACATAACCGTGACCATAATCTCGGGTTCGAGCGTTTGGTCGTGGACCAACATCACGGCGGCCGACCTCGATGGTGGCACAGCGGTGCTGAAGAACTACGGAGAAATCGCGACTGGTAGTCCCGCCGTGACCCTGAAGGTCATGGATCTGACGGGCAACGGCAAGACCGATGGCGGGGACTTCATCGAGCTCACAGCGAGCTCGTTCTCCGCTAGCGTGGACTACGACCTCAGGGTAATCTACGACCCGACGGCCCAGCCCATGTGTTCGTTGACCTTCTCCGGTTAGACGAAGCAATCTCACCTGGGAAGCGATAAACCACTTACCTTCTTTTCATTATCCCCCGCGTGTGGCGGGAGCCACGTCCGGCCCGGCTGGACGACGGGGTTAATAGGGGCAAAGCGCCCTCAAGGTCGACCATGTCCGTCGAGGCGCCCGCCGTGAAGGTCATGACACAGCCCGAGGCGGAGGCCACGGTCCTCAGGCTCCTCTCAGAGGCGGGGCAGATGACGACGATGGAGATAGAGAGGGCCGCGGCGTCCGTCGGGCGGAGGTGCCCGGACCAGACCGTGCTGTTCCTGACGAAGATGAGGCGCAGGGGCCTGATCAGGGGCGAGGTGTCACAGGAGAGGAGGGGCTGGCTCTGGAGCCTCCCCTGAGCCTCACGCCTTGCCCTGCTCGTACAGTATGACTGATGTGTGGGCCACCATGTCCATCCACTTCTGCCTCGGGTCCTTCGTGTCCACCATCATGCCCAGGACCCAGTCGAGGAAGAGGAACAGGACGAACACCTTCGACAGGTTCCTCAGCATCGCCTGCGACGGGGACATGGCACCGTGCATGGGCACCGTCTTCATGTGGAACGCCATCTTGCCTATCGTACCGCCAACCGCGGACTCGAACAGGAACGAGTAGAGGAACAGCGCGACCCCCGAGAAGAACCCCGTGAACACGTAGGGGGCGCCTATCACCGTCCCCAGGAGGAGCAGCGGGATGTAGACGATGGCCCCGTCCAGTAAGATCGCCACGAACCGCCTGAACCAGTGCTCCTGGAGCTGCTTGTCCTGGCTTAGATAGTCGAACCCGGTCACCATCGTCGTCACACCCGTCCTCGGCCCCCCCTGGGACGCAGGTCCCGCCGCGAGGGGCGGCCACTCCGATCGCCCGTCTCTCATCACAGAGTCAGCGCAGATGTCTTCGTCATCGTGGCGTCATCGTATATCCCTCGGTCCTTTAAGAACCCTTTTCCTCACGCGGCCACAGGAAGCGCCAGGTGCAGGATGAAATACTACCTCCGCCGCTGTACGTGGTCGATGCCACATATCCGCATCTACATCCTCATGGCCCACGAGGACGACCCCAGGCTGTGCACCGCCGCGCGCATGATACGGTTCGGCGAGGCGAGGGCCGCCGTCGCCAGCAAGGTACCGAGGGGCGCGGTCATACTGGACCCGTCGGCCGAGAAATCGATATCGGCGGAGGACAGGGAGGCCGCGCTCAGGTTCGGCATCCTGGCCCTGGACTGCTCGTGGAACCGGCTGGAGGAGTTCCCCAGGGTCCGGAAGGGCCTGAGGCACAGGGCCCTCCCGTTCTTGGTGCCGACCAACCCGACCAACTTCGGCAAGGTACAGAAACTGAGCACCGCGGAGGCCTTCGCGGCGGCTCTGTACATATTAGGGGAACGGGAGCAGGCGGAGGGTATCATGGCGAGGTTCAAGTGGGGCCCGTCGTTCCTGCCCATGAACAAGGGGGCCTTGGATCTGTACGCGGGGGCCAAGGACAGCGCCGAGGTGGTCAGGATACAGAACGAGCTGATCGGCGTAGGCTGAGTGTAGTCAGAAGTTACTCCCCGACAAACCATTTTGTATAGCACGGCCATACCCGTAGTCCCTTCTCCAAGAGGCTCGGACGAGGGGACATCATCTGACCGGGGGACGAGAAATGCCCAAGGAGTACACGCCCGAGGACCTGATAGCCGTCTGGGAGGAGTTCCTGGGGTCCGAGGACCAGAGGCACCAGGTGTCGGCCATCGCCGACCTGTATCCAGACGTGAGGAGCATGTACGTCGAGTTCTCGGCCGTCGAGAAGTTCGACCCCGACCTGGCGAACTACATGCTCGTGAACCCGGCGAAGTCCATGGAGGCCGCGGAGGACGCCGTGAAGCACATGGTCTCCCACGCGCTCACCAACCCGTTCATACACTTCAGGATCAAGGGGCTGCCCCGTGACTCGCGGGTGGAGATACGGAAGCTCAGGGCGAAGCATCTGGGCACGTTCGTGTCCGTCGAAGGCCTCGTGAGGAAGGCGACCGAGGTGAGGCCGAGGGTCACCGTGGCGGAGTTCGAGTGCGCTAGGTGCGGCCACAGGATGTCCGTGGAGCAGGACGGGATGCAGTACCACGAGCCGCTCGAGTGCCTCAAGGACGACGGCGGCTGTGGCAGGGGCTCCGGCTCGACCAAGTTCCGGCTGCTGACGGACCCGTCCAAGTTCGTGGACACCCAGAAGATAGAGGTCCAGGAGCCCCCGGAGGGGTTGAGGGGAGGCTCCCAGCCGGAGAGGCTGACGGGGTTCATCGAGGACGACCTGTCGGGCAAGATATCTCCCGGCGACAGGGTCATCATCAACGGCGTGCTCAGGAGCCACCAGAAGGGCACGACTGTCAAGTCGACGCTGTTCGACATCACGGTCGACGTCAATTCCGTCGAGTACGAGGAGCACGAGTACGAGGAGATAGTCATCACGCCGGAGGACGAGCTGAAGATACGCGAGTTCGCGATGTCCCCGGACGCCCTCGAAAGGATCGTGGCCTCGATATCCCCGACCATATACGGCTACACCCAGGAGAAGGAGGCGCTCGCCCTCCAGCTCTTCGGGGGCGTGCCCAAGCTCATGGACGACGGGACAAGGATCAGGGGCGACATACACATCGCGATGATCGGGGACCCGGGCACCGCGAAGTCCCAGATACTGAGGTACATGGCCCAGCTGGCCCCCAGGGGCATATACACGTCCGGCAAGTCGTCGTCGGCCGCGGGCCTGACGGCCGCCGCGGTCAAGGACGAGTTCGGGGAGGGCCGGTGGACCCTCGAGGCGGGCGCGCTGGTCCTGGCCGACAAGGGCCTGGCGTGCATCGACGAGTTGGACAAGATGACGGACCAGGACCGCTCGAGCATACACGAGAGCCTCGAGCAGGGCACCATATCTGTCGCGAAGGCCGGGATCACCGCCACGCTGCAGTCCAGGTGCGCGGTCCTGGGGGCGGCGAACCCGAAGTACGGCAGGTTCGACGAGAACAGGAGCGTCGCCGAGCAGATCGACCTCCCGCCAGCGCTGCTGTCCAGGTTCGACGCGATATTCACGATGACCGACCGGCCGAACTCGGAGTACGACCGGAACGTTGCGTCGCACATACTCAAGGCCCACAGGCGTGGGGAGGTCATGCAGCACGAGTCCCCCGAGAGCATACCACCGGAGCTGAACGCCGATGATATCATGAGCGAGACCAGAGCCCTGGTGC
>JBFXGF010000109.1:0-5325 GCA_050178275.1 Thermoplasmata archaeon
CGATCTGTGATGATGCCGACGAGCTTCCCCTTTTCCACCACCGGGAGGTGGCTCAGGTCCTGGTCGACCATAATGCGGGCGGCGTCCTTGACGCTCGCGTTGAGGTTTATCGTCGGGTAATCGCGTCTCATGACGAGCGCCAGCTGCTCCTCCTCCGGCATGGAGAATATGTCCTGGCGCGTGACGAAACCGGCGAGCGTCCCGTCACTGGATTTCACGACAGGCATGCCCGTGATGTTGTTCTTGACGAGCTGCTTCAGCACTTCGGAGCGTGTGCCCGGGAGCTCTGCGGTTATCGGGTTCTCGGTCATTATCTCCTTGACTTTCATCCGGTGTGTCACCTCTTCTTCGCCCTGACCACCAGGACTGGGCATGGGGCGTACCTGGTGACCCTCTCCGCGACGCTGCCCATGAACAACTTCCCGAGGGCCGAGCGACCAAGCGTGCCGAGCACGACGATGTCGAAGCCAGCCGCGACCTCGACGATCTTCCTCGTCGGCGAGCCCTCGAGCACCATGGGCGTGACCTTCACGCCCTCCGACTCGCCCTCGGCCTTGACGTCCTCCACTGCCTTCTTGCCCTCGTTCTCGAGGAGTGAGTACACGCTCACGATGGATGAGTCCATGGGGAAGCTGCCGAAGGATGTCTGGTCCACGACGTACAGCGCGGTGACCTCGGCCCCCAGCTCCTTCGCGAGCCATAGACCGTACGACACCGCCTCCTTGGTGTTGTCGGACCCGTCCGTCGCTATGAGCACCTTCTTGATTCCATCCATCTCAGATCCTCCGGAACTTCCCTCCACGGGACACTGCGGAAACCCGCGCCGACCCCGTGGCGGAGACCACATCTCTCAGAGGGTCATCCCCACGCGCATCGACCACCACGAAGTCGTCAGTCTGCTCGATTTCCGTAGTTATGTCCCGTAGCGCATTTAATACTTTGCGCCCAGAATATGTCGCCAGACGTATCGTTTCGGCCGGTTTCACGCCCCCTCCGGACAGGCTCAGCCGGAAGGCCGCGCGCAGCTCCTCGAGCATGTCGGGGCGGCATATCATGCCGTTGTCCGTCCCGAGGGCGACCTCAACCCCCGCTCGCAACAGCCGCGGTATCCGCGGGTCGATGCCGAAGAACTCGTTCGACCTGGGGCAGACGACCACGGGCACATGCGCCTCGGCGACGGTAATCAGGTCGTCGTCAGTGGCCGCGGTCATGTGCACGAGGAAATCGGGCTTGAGGTCCAGGACGGCGTCCACATCCTCCCGCACGATCTCGCTGGCGTGTATGCCGAACAGCTTGCCCTTGCTCTTCGCGGCCTTGGAGGTCCTCTCGAGGAGGTCCCTCGGCCAATCACGGACGGAGCTCATGCCGAAGCCGCCGCAGAGGGAGACGAAATCAGCGAGCGCCTCGGAGGACGCGTTGGCGTGGACCGGGCGGCCGAGGAGGACCGCCGTCACCGGCAGTCCAGCCACGGACTCCTTCGCCATCTCTATTCCTTCCACGGCCTCCTCCCTGAAGTCGATGAACGCGCAGGTGCCAGTGTCGGCCATCACCGAGACGGCCGACCTCATCCCATCGACCTTGTCCTGCCTGGACGCGGTCCTGAGCATCCTGTGCTTGTAACCGTTCGGCGGGGCGACAATCTCCTCGACGGTGCCCTTCGGCGCGGGGTACGCGAAGGAGTCCCCGATGTGAGTGTGGGCGTTGACGAACGCTGGAAGCACCACCGCGCTGCTCGACCCTTCTGGGGCGTGTCCGCGGCAGACCTCGACCACCTCGTCATCCTCGACGACGAGATACCCTTCCACCAAACCGTCCTGCGTGAACAGCCACCGGCCGACGCTCTCCCGTCTCATGACGGATAGGCCATCGTGTCTGCCTGCCTAATACTTTCGCGACCGCCGCCACCGGCGGCCCGTAGGGCAAGGGCGCGACATTCGGTTCAGAATTTGATGGGCGTGTTGAATAAAAATCTAACAGTCCGGTTTTCGGTCAAGTAACTTTATATCCAGGGAGACAATCCCCGAATCACTACGGAGGTAGTCGAATGCCAGCCAAGATCAACAAGGATGAGTGCGTTGCATGCGGAGCATGCGTCGATGTCTGCCCCGAGGGCGCGATAACGGTTGAAGACGTCGCCATCGTCGACGAGAAGAAGTGCCTCGACTGCGGCGCTTGCGTCGACTCGTGCCCGAACAACGCGATCAAGCTCGAGGACTGAAAGGTCTTCGGAAACCCCAACCAACCACACTTCTTTTATTCCCCACCTCGCCGGCCGGTTTCTACCTTTTAAATAGAGCGAACCATAATCACCGTCAGGTGCGCCCTTGGACGAGTCATGGATGTTCTGGACGGTGCTGGTGCTCGTCGCGTTCGCGCCCTCCGTGCTCTACATGGTCTGGATAAGGAACACCGAGAAGCACTCCAGGGAGCCGTACGGGATGCTCCTGAAGGTCTTCGCCTACGGCGCGGTGCTGTCTGTCATCTTCGCCGTCGTCCTCGAACTCATCCTTGTCTCGCTGTTCGACCAGAACATCGAGAGGGTGTACGAGTACCTGGGAGATAACCCGTCCATACCCACGCTCGTCCTTGCCTGCGTCATCGCCCCGTTCGTCGAGGAGCTCACGAAGGCCCTCGGCGTGCTCAGGGTCAAGAAGAAGCGGAAGCTCGTCGAGCTGGAGAACGGCATCGTCTACGGCGCCGCGGCCGGCCTGGGCTTCGCCGCGACCGAGAACCTGCTGTACGAGAGCGCGGCGTTCCTGACGGACGGGATGGAGGCGTTCGTGCTCACCGCCGCCCTCAGGAGCCTGTCGTCGGTCCTGCTCCACGCGACCGCCTCCGCCCTCGTGGGCCTGGGGATAGCCAGAAAGGCCCTCCAGGGGAAGAGCTGGCTGCCATATTACCTGGGGGCGGTCGCGCTGCATGGCCTGTACAACTTCGCGGCGTCGTTCGGCTCCATCTACTACGAGACCTTCGGCGACTCGGCGTACCTGATAGGCCTTACGGCCGCGTTCGCGATCGCGATCATCGGCGTCGGGGTCATGCGGGGGAAGCTAAGGCGGCTGGACCGCAGGCACGGATGGGGACGCGCCCGGTGACCGTGGGCCGCCTCCGGGAAACGGGAAATATCGGCTGGTCGATACCGATGGCCGATGAGGTTCAGGGCGTTCGTCGCGGCGGACATCGAGCCTGAGGAGAGGCTGAAAGACATCCTTACCGGGCTGAGGCGCTCGGGCGCAGACCTGAAGGTCGTCAGGCCAGAGCTCATGCATGTCACCGTCAAGTTCCTGGGAGACACCGAGGAGGACATGGTCGACGGCATAGCGTCCAGGATCGACAACGCCGTGCGGGACGTCCAGCCATTCGACGTGAAGCTCGTGGGGATGGGGGCGTTCCCTTCCCTGTCGAACATCAGGGTGGTGTGGGTCGGCATGGAGGACTCGGGGATCCTCGCCCGGACCGCGAAGAGGTTGGACGACTCGCTCGTGGAGCTCGGGTTCGAGCCGGACAGGAAAGGGTTCAAGCCTCACCTCACGGTGGCCAGGGCGAGGAGCACTTCTGGGATGGGCGCGGTCCAGGCAATCCTCAAGGAGAAGGCGACATCGGACTTCGGGACGTACAAGGTCGGCTCCATAAGGCTGAAGAAGAGCGTGCTCGGCCCCCAAGGCCCCGCTTACAGCGACGTCCGGACGATACCCCTGGGCGAATGAGGACTGACATCACTTCTTCCCGAGGGCGTCGTGGACCAGCTCCACGAGGTCGACGACCCTGACGCGCGGTTCCCGCCCCTGGCACTGCGTCAGGCTCTGGACGCACCACGGGCATGACGTGACTATCGTGTCCGCGCCGGCGGATTCCGCCATCGCCACCCTGTCCCTCGAGACCGCGTCCGCCAGCTCGGGGAACGCGCTCCTGACGCCCGCCCCGGAGCCGCAGCACGCGGACCGCTCCCTCGAACGCTCCATCTCGACTACACGCGACCTCGTCGCCGCCGCGAGGATTCGCCTGGGCGCGTCGTACACCCCGAGTTCCCGTCCGAGGTCGCACGGGTCGTGGTACGTCAACTTCCCCGTGCCACGGGTCGGCCGGAGGCCCAGACCCTCCAGACGGCCGTCCAGGTACTGTGAGATGTGTAGGACCTCCACCCCGTGCTTCTTCGGGAGGTCCTCGAAATGGTTCAGGGCGGACGCGCACCCCGGGCACGAGGTGACGACCGTCTTCGCCCCCGCCTTCGAGAAGTCCGAGAAGCACGCCTCCGCCTTCTCCCTCGCGAGCTTGTCATCGCCTATCTTCCGGGCGATCGAGCCGCAACATCGCTCGGACTTGCCGAGGTACGCTGGCTCCGCGCCCGTCGCCCGCAGCACCGCAACCATCTTCGCGCCGGTCTCGCGGAAGAGAAGGGATGTCGAACACCCCGCGAAGTACAGCAGCTCGCCCTCCGGCTTGAGCCCCAGACCCTCCGACCACTTCGCCCTCTGGGCCCTGGGGACCTTCCACGGGTTGTCATAGTTCCTGATGCTGGCGACGACATCGTCGTGTTCCGGCCTGGTGCCGGTCCTCGACGCCCTGCTCGAACCACGCAGCCGCCTAACGCCCCGTTTCGTGTCGATACGGGCGGGGCAGACCTCCGTGCACGCCCCGCACTCGGAGCACAGGTACAGCCCGGCGTCCAGCGACTCCTCCAGCTTGCCCAGGGAGCCGGTCAGGTACACCCCTTGGCCGCCCATGTGCCCGGCGGTCCCGAAGACGGGGCCGATCACGTTGTACACGGGGCACTCGAGCAGGCACATGCCGCAGCCGATGCAGTACTGGGCCTCCTTGTCCTCCGCGGCGAGGCGACCGTCGTCCACGAGCACCACCACGACCTCCTTCGGCCCGTGCATCCCCTTGTAGACCTGCTTCTCGATGTCGGCCGTGTAGCTGGGGCCGGTGATGACATTGATGAACGAGCTGAGTATCTTGCCCGTGGAGAGGTACGTCTGGAGCTTCACGACGCCGATGGCGTCCTCGAGCGTCGGGACGACCTTGTCCGGCGTGGTCACGATGATGTGCTTGTCCGGGAGCATGGCGCACTTGGCCGCGTTCCCCTCGTTGTGCACTATGACGACCGCGCCCTCGGAGGCCGTGACCGCGTTCGCCCCGGTGATGCCAACCCTGGCCTCGGACATGTAGGACGCGATCTCGTCCCTCATGACGGACGTGAGTTCCATAGGGTCGTCGCTGACGTCGCGACCGAAGTGGGACGTGAAGAGGTCCGCGATCTCCCGCCGGGTCATGTGGCACGCGGGCCCCGTCGGGTGCGCCGCCGGGCAGCCCGCAAGCTGGATG
>JBFXGF010000110.1:0-5320 GCA_050178275.1 Thermoplasmata archaeon
AAATCACGTTCCAGCGCGAAAAACCTGTCCGTCGGGGAGGCGGTTGATCCGATGCCAGGCGCCGAGTCAGTACATACATATTTATACTAACATGCCGATTTTATAGATGCGCACGCGCGCGCGGGATGCACCGTGAGCAGAGCCGTATGTGAGGATCACTTCGGCCTCCAAAATGAGGTGGAACAAGATGATGAGATCGCTTGTCGAGGACGCACTTGCGAGGGAGCCAGGGCCAGGTTCGGGCATCAACGAGGCTGGGATGTTCGGACAGGATCAGAGGGTGGACGCGGAGCTCGAGCAGATACTGCGGAGCTTGAAGACCAACATCAAGATCATAGGTGTCGGCGGAGGGGGCACTAACACCGTCGCGAGGATCTACGACGAGGGCATCGTCGGGGCGGAGCTGTACGCGGCCAACACAGACGCGCAGCACCTGCTGACATTGAAGGCGCCTCACAAGCTGCTCCTGGGAAGAAGGGTCACCCGCGGCCTCGGCGCGGGCGCGCTCCCGCAGGTCGGCGAGGAGGCGGCCAGGGAGGTCGAGGACGAGCTGAAGAAGATACTCGCGGACACTCACATCTGCTTCGTCACGTGCGGCCTGGGCGGAGGCACTGGCACGGGCGGCTCCGCGGTCGTCGCGCGCATCGCCAAGGAGATGGGCGCCCTCACGATCGCCGTGGCCACGATGCCCTTCAGGGGCGAGGGCAAGATGAGGATGGAGAACGCCGAGTGGGGCCTGGACAGGCTCAGGGACGCGGCGGACACCGTCATAGTGATACCGAACGACAAGCTGCTCGAGATAGTCCCGAGGCTCTCGCTCAACGCGGCGTTCAAGGTCGCGGACGAGGTCCTGATGAGGTCCATCAAGGGCCTCACCGAGGTCATCACGAGGCCGGGGCTCGTCAACCTGGACTTCAACGATGTCAAGACGATCATGAAGGGCGCCGGCGTCGCGATGATGGGCATGGGAGAGTCCGATGCCCCTGGCGACGAGAGGATCCTCGAGGCCATAGACCAGGCCGTGAACTCGCCGCTGCTGGAGGTCGACATCAGCGAGGCGAACGCCGTGCTCATAGACGTCATCGGCGGCACGGACATGACCATAGCCGAGGCCGAGAAGGCGGCCGAGGAGATCCAGACCAGGGTCAGCCCGAACGCGCGCATCATATGGGGCGCGGCCGTGGACCCCGCGATGGACAAGACCGTCCGGGTCATGCTCGTGGCGACAGGGGTCAAGTCGAAGCAGATACTCGGGAAGCCGACCGAGAAGCGCTACAAGGGCGTCGGAGAGGTGGACCTGGTACGCTGACCCCGTTCGGGAGCCTCCGAAACGTTTAAGATACCCAAGCAACTACGGTGGTTTCGACCGGCGAGCATGGCTCGTCGCTGTCCTTTGTCACGTTACGTTCACGTGAACAACGCCACGGAGGCCCTGAAATGAAGTCCCTCGTCGACAGTGCCCTTAGCGCAGTCGAAGAAGAACAGACGAAGAGACCGGAAGGTATGACATCCTTCACCGCAGAGGATGAGGAACTGCAGATGATACTGCAGGGTCTCAAGACCGGCATCAAGATCATCGGATGCGGCGGTGGCGGCTCGAACACCATCAACCGGCTCGCCCAGGCGGGCATCGTCGGGGCGGAGCTGTACGCGGCCAACACTGACGCGCAGCACCTGCTCATGACGCACGCGCCGCACAAGCTGCTCCTGGGCAGGAGGGTCACGAGAGGACTGGGCGCGGGCGCGCTCCCGCAGGTCGGGGAGGAGGCCGCCAGGGAGGCCGAGGACGAGCTCAAGAAGGCCGTGGCCAATGCGGACATCGTGTTCGTCACATGCGGGCTCGGGGGCGGGACCGGGACAGGCTCCGCGCCGTTCGTCGCTCAGCTGGCGAAGGAGGCTGGGGCGCTCACAATCGCCATATGCACTTACCCGTTCCAGGCCGAGGGGTCCATCAGAGCGGAGAACGCCGAGTGGGGCCTCGAGAGGCTCAGGAGCGTGGCCGACACGGTCATAGTCATCCCGAACGACAAGCTCCTGGAACTCGTGCCCAAGCTGGCCTTGAACGCGGCGTTCAAGGTCGCGGACGAGGTCCTGATGAGGTCCATCAAGGGCATCACGGAGATAGTCACCAAGCCGGGCCTGGTGAACCTGGACTTCAACGATATCAAGACCATCATGAAGGCCGGGGGCGTCGCGATGATCGGCCTCGGGGAGTCGGACGACGACGACCGGGCGGTGACCGCGGTGATGGAGGCCATCAACTCCCCGCTGATAGAGCTGGACATATCGGAGGCGACCGCGGCCCTGGTGAACGTCACGGGCGGCCCGAACATGACGGTGACGGAGGCCGAGAAGGTCGCCGAGATCATACAGTCGAAGATAAACCCCGGCGCGAGGATCATATGGGGTGCGGCCATCGACGAGACCCTGGACGAGACCGTCAGGGTCATGGTCGTCATAACAGGCGTGAAGTCGAGGCACATACTCGGCCCGAAGGGCGACAAGAAGGGCGCCGGACTGGGCCTGGACTTCATCAAGTAGGGATTCGCAGGGTAGGAACGAGATGACAGACATATTGGACAAGTCCTGGGATCTTCAGAGGAAGATCGAGGAGAAGACCAAGCACGTCGGCAAGGGCAAGTACGGCAGAGTGCTCAAGATGGCCAGGAAGCCGACGGGCGAGGAGTACGTCAAGACCTCGCAGATGGTCGCGATAGGCATCGTCCTGATGGGGGGCCTGGGCTTCCTGATATACTGGCTGTTCGAGTACGGCTCTGACATGATAATCAAGGCCTTCGGCTGATTTCGAGTTCATATGAGGGATCGTTTTGGGACTGTTCGACGTGGAGCCTAAGAAACCGGAGACGAAGAAGGAGCCGACTCATCACGCGCCTGTCGGGGCGAAGGCCCTGCAGTTCGTGGTACAGGGCGAGGCGAAGCGGTCGGTCGCGTCCGGCGACTCGACGGAGTTCGAGGCCGCGCTCAAGGTCGTGGACGACGGGCAGACGCATTCCGTGTCGGTCAAGGTCGACACCGTGTTCTCCGCGACCGAGGAGGGCGCCCCCGAGTGGTTCGTGAAGCTGTACGACCCCGTGGGCGTCGTGTGGGAGAACACCCCGTCGGCGGACCAGGCCAAGGAGAAGGTCTTCGAGATAATGCCCGGCGAGGAGAAGAGCCTCACGCTCAAGGTCACGTCCCCGACAGGGGCCAGGTTCGGGGACAAGATAACCGTGCTCGTCAGCGCCAACCTCACGGACGACCCGAGCGTGAACGACACCATGACGCTCCAGGCGACCGCGAGACAGTCGATAATGGCGATCAAGACATCCATAGGTCACGAGAAGACCGTCGCGGACTCCGTCGCCAGCAGGGCGAAGCCGAAGCCGATCGGGGTGTTCGCGATACTGTCCCCGGCGACCATCAGGGGCTACGTGTTCGTCGAGGCGATGAACACGGACGCGCTCAGGGAGGTCGTGAAGGGCGTGCGCAGGACCAGGGGCATGGTCAAGGGCGAGACGACCTTCGCGGAGATAGAGCACTTCCTGACGCCGAAGCCGATAGTGTCAGGGATAGTCGAGGGCGACATCGTCGAGCTCATCGCCGGCCCGTTCAAGGGGGAGAAGGCGAGGGTGCAGCAGATCGACGAGGGCAAGGAGCAGATCACGGTCGAGCTGTTCGAGGCGATGGTGCCTATACCAGTCACGATCAGAGGGGACCATGTAAGGGTCCTCGAGAAGGAGAAGTGAAGCAATGGCTGAGAAACTCGAGGTGCTAGTAGACGGCGGCAAGGCCACGCCTGGACCGCCCCTGGGCCCGTCCCTGGGCCCACTGGGAGTGAACGTCATCCAGGTCGTGAACGCGATAAACGAGAAGACGAAGGCGTTCGCCGGCATGAAGGTGCCAGTCACCCTCACGGTCGACTCGAAGACGAAGGAGTTCGAGATCAAGGTCGGGACGCCCCCGACGAGCGCGCTCATACTCAAGGAGATCAAGGTCGAGAAGGGCAGCGGGAGCCCGAAGGCGACCAAGGTCGGGAACCTCTCGGTGCAGCAGGTCCTGAAGATAGCCGAGATGAAGAAGGACTCGATGCTGGGCAAGTCGAAGAAGGAGAGGTTCAAGGAAGTCGTGGGCACCTGCGTCTCCGTCGGCGTGACCGTGGACAACAAGGAGCCGAAGCAGGTCATCAAGGAGATCGAGGCAGGCGGCTACGCGGGCGTCTTCTGACCTCCGGCGACATCATCAGGGGATCATCATCCAGGCCCGGCCCTGGCCATCTTCAGCCGGGCGGCCTCGCACGCGATCGTGATGACATCCATCGTCGGCGCCGCGGGCGGGCAGTACGCCGTCTCCAGCTTCGCGAACTCGTGCACCGTCATCCCGGCCATTATGCCGACGGCGAAGGCGTTCACCCGCATGTGCACCCGGCCCTCGCCGACTATCTGCGCCCCCAGTATCCTGCCGGTCACCGGGTCCGCGAGGACCTTGACGTATATCTCCTTCCTTCCTGGGAAGTAGTCCGGGAGCGTGAACCCTCGGACCTTGCCGACCAGCGGCTTGATCCCGGCCGCCTCCAGCTGCGGCGTGGTCGGGCCCACGGCGGCCACCTGGCACCCGAAGGGCTCCGTCGCGCGCGTCTGCAGGAAACCCTTCGGCAGGCGTTCGTCCCCGCCGGCCGCGTTGACGCCAGCGACCATGGCCATCTTGACGGCGATCGTACCCAGCCCGCTCACGGTCGGCTTGCCCGTGATGAGCTCGGGGTACTCCGTGCAGTCGCCGACGGCGTAGACGTCCTTGACGCACGTCTCGCACCTGTCGTCTACGACGATCTGCCTCGTCTGGCCGACATCGCACCCGACCTGCCTCGCCAGCTCCGTCTCGCCTCTCTGGCCTGTCGCGACGACAATGAGGTCCGCGTAGAACGTCCGTTCCTCCTTCGTCTTCCTGTCCACGGCGACGACGCAGTTCGCCTTCCCCTCCCCGAGTATCTCCGTGACCTCGTACTCGGTGAACATCTTGACGTCGTGCTTCCTGATGGCGTCGGCCATCATCTGGGCCATGTCCTCGTCCACCATCGCGAGGATGCAGGTCGGGAGGTACTCGATGATGGTGACCTTGCAGCCCCTGACCATGAGCGCCTCGGCGACCTCCAGCCCCACGAGCCCGGCGCCGACGACGACCGCGCGCTTCCCCTTGGTAGACAGCCTTTGGATCCCGCGCGCATCCTCGATTGTCCTGAGGACGAACACGCCCTCCTTCAGCTCCCCCTGCGTGCCCGTCTTGAACGCCCCCTTGATGGGGGGGACCCAGGCCTTGGCGCCGG
>JBFXGF010000111.1:0-5310 GCA_050178275.1 Thermoplasmata archaeon
GTCCTGAAGTGCTCTATGCCCTTCGACATGTCGCACTGGTAGTAGTAGTACGGTCGGACCCTTATCTTCACCAGCTCCTGGACAAGCCCCTTCATGATCGTCGGGCAGTCGTTCACGCCCCTGAGCAGCACGGACTGGTTCCCCACGGGTATGCCCGCGTCGGCTAGCATCTCAACGGCCCTCTTGGAATCTGGCGTTATCTCCTTGGGGTGGTTGAAGTGCGTGTTAAGCCATATCGGGTGATGTTTCTTGAGCATCTCGCAGAGCTTAGGGGTTATCCTCTGCGGGAGTGTCACCGGCGCCCTGCTACCCATCCTGACGATATCCACGTGGTCGATAGCCTGGAGGCGGGACACGATGTCCTCCAGCTTCTCGTCGGAGACCATGAGGCAGTCGCCGCCCGAGAGGAGCACGTCTCTGATCTCCTCGTGCTTCCTGACATACTCGATAGCGGCGTCTATGACGTCCTGGCCCCTCTCCGCGTCCATCTGACCGGCCAGCCTCCGCCTCGTGCAGTGCCTGCAGTACATGCCGCACTGGTCGGTTATGAGGAACAGGACCCGGTCAGGGTACCTGTGCGTGAGCCCGTGGACGGGCGAGTCGATGTCCTCGAAGAGGGGGTCCTCCATGTCGGACGCGCTGAAGTCCGTCTCCTTGATGGTGGGGACGGCCTGCATCCTTACGGGGCAGTGGGGGTCGTCCGGATCCATCAGGGTAGCGAAATATGGCGTGATAGCCATCCGGAGCACTTTGAGGGATTCCTTGACGCCAGACTCCTCCTCCGGAGTCAGGTTGATCACCTGTTTCAGCTGCTCGACGGTCGTGATTCTGTTCCTTAGCTGCCACTTCCAGTCGTTCCACTCCTCCGGCTTCACGTCCTTCCAGAGTGGGATGTCCTTGTATGCCCTCATTCGCACTACCCCTTTTGATGCTATATAACAGCATGAGACAATCCGTATTTATCACCTGCCTAGCGCGGTGTGAGACCCGTTACGAGAGTCGTGTCTGGGATACGAAAAGAAGACCTCCAGCGGGGGGCATGCGGATTCGGATGGGCGTGTCTAAAACCTCACAGGGTGGCGGATGTTAATCACGAATGGTTATATAGCCGAATTCGTGTTCCGAAAAATGCCATTCCAGACTCGTAGTTCGGGCGCCTGGGAAGGGAACGATGAGAGTCACGTGCGCCCATATGTTGAGAGCGGACCGAGGGACCTGAAATGAGAAGAGTTGCGATTGTAGGAGCGGGGCAGAGCAAGTACGGAGAGTTCCCTGAGAAAGGCATAAAGGAACTGTTCTTCGAGGCGTACAAGGACATGGCCTCCAGCGTGGAGAAGAACTTCGACCCCAGGCAGATCGAGTCGGCCTACGTGGGCAACCTGGGCTCGGGTGGTTTCCAGCTGGGGAACATGTCGGCGCTCGTCTCCGAGTTCGTTGGGCTGCCATACATAAACACCGTCAGAATCGAGAACGCCTGCGCGTCCGGGGGATACGCGCTCGTGTCCGCTGTGATGGACGTCATGTCGGGCACACACAAGATGGTCCTCGCTGGCGGCGTGGAGAAGATGACGGATGTCTCTGGCATCAAGCAGAAATACTGGCTGGGAGTGTCCGGGGACACCGAGTACGAGAGGCTCGCGGGGACCACCTTCGCGGGATTGTACGCGCTCATCGCCCACAGGCACATGCATGAGTTCGGCACGAAGCGAGAACACCTGTCATCGGTCGCGGTCAAGAACCACAAGAACGGTGCGCAGAACCCCAAGGCGCAGTTCCAGCGGGAGATCACCCTGGAGCAGGCCATGAAGTCCCCTGTGGTCGCCTATCCGCTGAACCTGTTCGACTGCTGCTCGACCACGGACGGGGCGTCCTCGCTCCTCGTGTGCGACGCCGAGATCGCGAAACAGTATACGGACACTCCGATATACGTCACGGGTTTCGGAACCTCCAGCGACTACCTCGCGATACACGACAGGATCAGTACCGTCACGCTCGAGGGCACGAAGAGGTCGTCGCAGCAGGCCTATAAGATGGCCGGGATGACCCCGAAGGACATCCAGCTCGCGGAGGTCCACGACTGCTTCACCATCGCGGAGCTCCTCGCCTACGAGGACCTGGGCTTCTGCGAGAAGGGTAAGGCCGGCCAGTTCATCGAGGAGGGCCACACGAAGTTCGATGGGGACAAGCCCGTGAACGTGAGCGGCGGCCTGAAGTCGAAAGGCCACCCGATTGGCTCCACGGGGACGGGGCAGGCATATGAGATGTTCCACCAGCTGAGGGGCACCGCCCAGAAACCGACGAGGCAGGTCAAGGGCGTCGAGAGAGGTCTGGTGCACAATGTCGGCGGGTCCGGAGGGACTGTGTCCGTCTCGATACTGGAGAGGTGATGATGATGTCCGTAGGCATATCCGGTTACAGCGCATATGTCCCCAGACTCAGGATAAAGAAGGAGGACTACGCGAAGGCGTGGGGCTCGTTCCAGGCCGCGGGCGTTTCGGAGAAGTCCGTCATGGGTTTCGACGAGGATGTCCTGACGGCGGCCGCCAAGGTCTCACGGAGGGCGCTCGAGTCCGTGCCAATCGCTCCGGGGAAGGTCACGAGGTTCGCGCTCGCGTCCACGACGGCGCCCTATCTGGAGAAGTTGCTGTCAGGTACCGTCCTTGTCAACGTGGGGATGCCGGGATCGACATTCGCATCGGACCACACGACCTCGACAAGGGCCGGCACGGAGGCATTGATATCCGCTTATGAGCATGTGAAGGCTGACGCCGAAGGCGTCGCTGTCGTCGCGACGGCCGACGCCCCGAGGGCGAGCATGTGGGACCCGGTCGAGCACCCCATGGGCGCGGGGGCGGCTGGATTCGTTCTCTCCACCGAGAACCTCGTCGCGGAGATAGAGGGCCACGCGTCCTTCGCGATGGAGCATTTCGGTGAGCGGTTCAAGGTCGCAGGGGGCGAGTCGCTCCAGGACTTGAGCGTGAAGAAATTCTTCGCGGCCGCGTT
Organism: Thermoplasmata archaeon; assembly: GCA_050178275.1. Taxonomy (GTDB): domain Archaea; phylum Thermoplasmatota; class Thermoplasmata; order UBA10834; family UBA10834; genus UBA9653. The sequence continues at coordinate 3,004 of JBFXGF010000111.1, forward strand.
CACCGCCTGCACCACGAAGGCGTGCTCTTCACTCGTCAAGCGGCTCGGCGCGAAGCCTGAGGATTACGCGCATGTGGTCATACAGCAGCCCGACGCGAAGACCCCGAAGTCCGTCGCGGGCAGGTTGATGTTCAACGATGCGCAGATGGCCTCCGGGTTAGTGTCCGTGAACATGGGGGACCTGGGCGCGGCCTCTACGACGGTCGGGCTCGCCGCGGCGCTGGACGCCTCAAAGGTCGGCGACAGGATCATGGTCGTCTCGTACGGCTCGGGCGCGGGCAGTGACGCCATCAGCCTGAGGGTCGTCTCGGACAGGAAGCCAGTCCCCAGCTTCAAGGAGCAGCTGGAGAAGAAGGAGTACATCGACTACATCCAGTACGTGAAGCTCAAGGGAGCTCTCAAGTGAGGTGAGATGAGTGGCACATGTTTCAGTCCCGATGTATTGGCGCACTATACCCCAGAGATACAGCATGGTGGGGCAGAAGTGCAAGAAGTGCGGCGCCGTGAACTTCCCGCCCAAGGGCGTGTGCAAGCAGTGCAACGCGTCCTCGGACTTCGAGGAGTTGCAGCTGAGCGGCAAGGGGAAAGTCCACACGTTCGTCCTGATAGGGGCGGGGGGCGCGCCCCCGGAGTTCGCTGAGCAGATGAAGTCGGGCGGGTCCTATCCCGTGGCGATAGTCGAGCTCGAGGAAGGCCCGAAGGTGATCGGCCAGATGACGGACATCAGCCCGAAGGATGTGAAGATGGGGATGCCAGTCAGGGCCGAGCTGAAGAAGATATACACCGAAGAGGGAGTCATAAGGTACGGATTCAAGTTCGCACCCGTTACGGAGGGGAAGTGAGATGACATCGGACAAGATGATGACAATGAAGGAGGCGGTGTCCAAGTTCGTGAAGGACGGGGACTCCATCTACCTGGCGGGATTCACACACATGATCCCGTTCGCGGCAGGGCACGAGATCATAAGACAGAAGAAGAAGGACCTCGAGCTGTACAGGGCGACGCCGGACATCGTCTACGACCAGATGATCGCCGCGGGTTGCGCCAAGAAGGTGATATTCAGCTACGCGGGCAACCCGGGCGTAGGCTCGCTCAGGTGCTTCAGGCGGGCGCTGGAGAAGGGCGTTCCGAACCCCATATCGATCGAGGAGTACACGCACTTCGGGCTGTCGGGCAGGCTGTTCGCTGGGGCGACGAAGATGCCCTTCCTGCCCATCCGGACAAACATCGGTTCAGACCTTCCCCCGGAGAACCCTCTGATCAGGACGGTCAAGAGCCCCTACAGCGACGAGGTCGTGTCTACGGTCCCGCCGCTCAACCCCGATGTGGCGGTGGTCCATGTCCAGCGTGCGGACGTCAACGGCAACTCGCACATCTGGGGGATAATAGGGGAGCAGAAGGACGCCGCGTTCGCGGCCAAGAAGGTCATCATAAGCTGCGAGGAGATCGTGGACGAGTCGGTCATAAGGTCGGACCCCAACAGGACCCTCATACCCGATTTCGTGGCCCATGCCGTCGTGCATGAGCCCTGGTGCGCCCACCCGTCGTATACCCAGGGGTATTACGACAGGGACAACGAGTTCTACATGGAATGGGACGGCATCACGAAGGAGCACGAGTCCACCATGAAGTACCTGGACGAGTGGGTCTACGGGGTCCAGGACAGGTCCGAGTACATGAGGAAGATGCCTGCGTCCAAGCTGCTGAAGCTGGCGCCGAAGGCCGCTTACAGCACCCCTGTGAGCTACGGGAGCGTGTGAGGAGGCTGATGACGATGACTGACTTTACATCCAGCGAGCTGATGGTGATAGTCGCGGCGAGGGAACTGAGGGACAAGGAGACGGTCCTTGTGGGCGTCGGCATACCGAACCTGGCGGCGAACCTGGCGAAGAAACTCCAGGCTCCCGGACTGAACATGGTATACGAGTCAGGAGCGGTCGGGTCCAACCCCAGCAGGATGCCGCTTTCGATAGGCGACCCGTGCCTCGTCACGGGCGCGAAGAGCATCTGCTCCATGTACGAGCAGTTCGCGTATTACCTCCAGGGTGCGAGGATAGACGTCGGGTTCCTCGGGGGCGCGCAGATCGACAAGTGGGGGAACATCAACTCGACCGTGATAGGGAACTACAAGACCCCGAAGGTCAGGCTCCCCGGCAGCGGCGGCGCGTGCGACATAGCCTCCAACGTCTAGAAGATCATCGTGTTCACGCCCCACGAGAAGTGGCGGTTCGTGGAGAAGGTGGATTTCAAGTCCAGCCCTGGCTTCGTCGACGGTTAGGAGAACGGGAGGAAGCTCGGGCTGCAGG
>JBFXGF010000112.1:0-5307 GCA_050178275.1 Thermoplasmata archaeon
CTCGGCGGTCAAGATCGTCAACGTCCACCCGCAGAACGCGAAGAACTACGGCATGAGGACCGTGATGGCCCTCCTGGTGCTGGTGAACCCGCACACGGGCGCGCCCCTCGCGGTGATGGACGCGACGCACGTGACGGACATGAGGACCGGCGGGGCGAGCGCGATAGCGTCGAAGTACCTCGCGAGGCCGAACCCGAAAGTCGTAGGGATCATAGGCGCGGGGAACCAGGCGAGGACCCAGCTGCTCGCGCTCCTGACGCAGTTCGAGAGGTTCGACGAGGTCAGGGTGTACGACATGTACCCCGAGAAGACCAAGGCCCTCGTGCGGGAGTTCAGGAGGCGCTACAAGGACAGGGTCGGCAGGTTCGCGGTGGCCAAGGACGCGAGGGCGGCCGTGGTCGACTCCGACATAGTGGTCACCTGCACATCCTCCAGGTCGCCCATCGTGATGGACGAGTGGGTCAAGGAGGGCACGCACATCAACTGCATAGGCGCGGACGCCCCTGGCAAGCAGGAGATGGACCCGAAGGTGCTCAAGAGGGCCCGTCTGGTCATAGACGACTGGGAGCAGGCGAGCCACTCGGGCGAGATCAACGTGCCCCTGTCCAAGGGCGAGCTCACGCGCGAGGACGTGAACGCCGAGATAGGCGAGATCGTCGCCGGGCTGAAGCCGGGCAGGGAGGACGACAAGCAGATAACGGTGTTCTGCTCGACCGGGCTCGCGGTCCAGGACGCGCTCACGGCGAAGATCGTGTACGACCACGCCGTCGACCAGAAGGTCGGCAGGTCGATGCAGATCGTGCTCTGACGCGGTCCGCCTTGAACCCCTACTCAAAACCCTTGAACCATCTTATTCTGTAGCCGCGCTCACAGGCTCGCCCCGCAGGAGACGCACCTCTCCTCGTCCTCGTCGTTCAGGGTGCCGCAGTACCTGCACTTGAGCTTGACCTTCATCGCCTTCTTCTCCACGAGCCGGATGCGTTCCCTCTTCGACACCCTGATCATCCTGTAGCCGGCGAGCATCAGGATCACGCCGACGCCGAGCATGGCCATGCCCGCGTACCATATCCCCAGGAAGAAGGGCACGAGGGAGAAGAAGAAGACCATGAAGGCGAAGGCCATGCACATCATGGAGAAGACCTCGGAGCTGTCATCGTCCTCCGGGGGCGTCTGAGGCTGGTCCAGGACCTTCCCCATCGCCTTGCCGCACTTGAGGCAGAAGTTCGACTCGTCGGGTATCTCGGAAGAACACGATGGGCACTTCAACCCGGTCACCGCCCAGGAATATCGGCCCCGCGGGTATAAGCCCCTACTGCGAGGCTATCAGGGACGATAATGGGCCCCGGGGCATGCTTTTTAACCCGCCAGGCGATGTACGGCCGATGATCTGCCTAGGGGTCGAGGGCACTGCCCACACCCTCAGCATCGGCATAGTCGACCAGGACTGCAGGGTCCTCGCCAACGTGGGCAAGATGATAGACGGTTCGAAGGGCGGGATACACCCGCGGGAGGCGGCGAACCACCACGCGGAGAACATGGTCCCCCTGATGCACGAGGCCGTCTCGAAGGCCGGGATAGCCTACAAGGACATAGGCCTCGTTGCCTTCTCGCAGGGACCGGGACTCGGCCCCTGCCTGAGGACCGCCGCCACGGGCGCGCGCTCGCTCGCCCTGACGTTGGGCGTGGACCTCATAGGCGTGAACCACTGCGTCGCCCACCTGGAGATAGGCAGGAAGGTCACGGGGTGCGCGAACCCGACGCTCCTGTACGCCTCCGGGGGGAACACGCAGGTCATCGCGTACTCCGGGGGCAGGTACCGGGTGTTCGGGGAGACGCTCGATGTCGGCATCGGGAACATGATAGACAAGTTCGGCCGGTCGGTCGGGCTGCCGTTCCCCGCGGGGCCGCACCTGGAGAGGCTCGCCAAGGAAGGGTCGGAGCTGATAGACCTGCCATACAGCGTCAAGGGCATGGACGTCGCGTTCTCGGGCATACTGACCGCGGCGATGCAGCACCACAAGTCGGGCAAGCGGCTCGAGGACCTCTGCCACTCGATACAGGAGACATGCTTCGCGATGCTGGTCGAGGTCACCGAGAGGGCCATGGCCCATGTGGAGAAGGACGAGGTGCTCCTGGGCGGGGGCGTGGTCCAGAACAAGCGCCTCCAGGGGATGGTCAGGACCATGGCCGAGGAGCGCGGGGCTAGGATGTTCGTGCCCCCTGGGCCGCTGTGCGTCGACAACGGCGCCATGATCGCCTGGACCGGGCTCGTCATGCACCGGGCGGGGGTCAGGACGAGGCTCGAGGACAGCGCCGTCAGGCAGAGGTACCGCACGGACGAGGTCGACCTGCCCTGGATGGCCTGAGAGGCGTAGTGCGCGGTCGCGGCAGACCCGTGCCTGTTCGGGCGATGGATGATTAACCCCGTAATCCGATTCCCCCTCTAGGAGTAGGAGGGTTCGTTCTTGGCTGATGCGGAGGATGTGAAGTTCAAGAAGCTGAAGGATTTCAACCTGGTGATGGGGTTCTTGCACCTGTTCCAGGGCGCGTTGATGCTTTTGATTGCGACGCCCGGGAAGGCGGAGGTCTGGACCACGTTCCAGGGGTACGAGGCCGGCATGATCGTGTACGTGAAGGACGTCATCGCGACGGTGCCCCTCGCGCCCCTGGTCGCGTCGTTCCTGTTCGTCTCCGCGATAGCCCACTTCTCGCTCTCGACCTTCGCGAACAAGTGGTATGTGGAGAACCTGAAGAAGGGCGCGAACTACGCCCGGTGGGCCGAGTACTCCGTCAGCTCATCCATCATGATCGTGCTGATAGCGTTCCTCGTGGGGATATCCGAGCTGTCCAGCCTGATACTCATATTCACGCTGAACGCGACCATGAACCTGTTCGGGTGGATGATGGAGCTCCACAACCAGACCACCGAGAAGACCGACTGGACGGCGTACATATTCGGCTGCATAGCGGGGTTCGTCCCGTGGGTCGTGCTGGGCATATACTTCTTCGGGGCGATACTGCAGAACGCGGACGCGGTGCCGACCTTCGTGTACGCGATCTTCTTCGTGCTGGCGGCGTTCTTCAACGTGTTCGCCATCAACATGGTGCTGCAGTACCGGAGGAAGGGCAGGTGGGCGGACTACCTGTACGGCGAGCGGGTGTACATCATCCTCAGCCTGACGGCGAAGTCGGTCCTCGCGTGGCTCGTGTTCGGCGGCACATACAGGTTCTGACCCGAGGACGAGACAAACCCTTTCCGAGAATCCTTTTAGGGTCCCTGGGGTTCGCCTGGTGACCGCGCATCTATTTACGCACAGACATTGCCAGGGGATCCCCGGCAGTCCTAGACGAGACATTAATAACCCCACTGACTCTAATCTACACGGAATGGCGAGCGGATGAGGTTGTTCAGTGTCCTGACTGTCACCATTCTGATGTGCGCCGGCGCGGCATCTCTTCTGAGCGTCGGCGAGTCCGAGGCGTTGGTCGCACCCGACGGGATGTCCCTGAACGGCAACCAGGAGCTCGTCTCCGACCGCGACAGGCCGCTGGTGTACTCCGGCGACGCGGATGGGGACAAGGTGCGTGTCCTGAACGCCACGACCAGGGCCGAGGAGTGGAACGTCTCGGTCGGCTACAGCCCCATGTCCATCGACGTAAGCGAGGACGGGAGGTACCTGTATGTAGCCGTCTCGACGGAGATGCGAATCGCGATCGTCGACCTCCAGGCGAGGAGCGTCTCCAGGACGATCGACCTGACTTTCGAGCCCCTCAGCATCAGGATAGGGCTGTCCGACAGGCTATATGTCACGAGCGTCCCCGATGAGAATTTCCACGGGGGGGAGTTGAACGTGGTCGACGACGTGTCAGGGAAGGTGACCGAGACGCTCGGGGGTTACGACATCTGCGTCCTCGACATGAGCCCTGACAAGAGCACCCTCCTGATGGTCCAGCTGAACTACTATCCCATCCCGATCTACCTTATCGCGTGCGACTCGCAGAAGCTCACGCTCCTGGATAGCACCGGCAGCGAGCTGTACGGGGTTGCGCGGCAGGTGTCCGTGGATTGGGAGAACGACACCCTCTACCTGGCGGGCGACGCGTCCCGCGGGGTCGAGGTCGTTTCCATATCCACGTTGGAGAGCCGAGGAGTGATGAACTTCGATCCGAGCGTCACCGCGAGCGTGACCGGCGTGGCCCTGTCACCGGACCGCGGCATCCTCTTCTGCACGACCTATGGATACTCGGCCGAGCTGCACGCGTTCAACGTGTCCGATGGCCTGGAGATCGCCTCGGTCACGCTCTGCGATTACGTACTTCAACTTCTCGTCGACAGGAACACTTACGGGGCGGTGACGGCGCCACCAGGGGTCGGGTCTGTGGTGGCCCTGGGAGACCCGGTCCAGTTCCTCGACCTCGGTACGCCGGGGCTGTCGCCGCAATGGCCGGAGGCCAACTCCACGATCGAGAGCGGCTCCACCGCCGACCTGAGCGCGTACATATACGTCGGGATACCCGCACTCGAGGTCACGTCCCACGGCATGACCTTGGACGGCGAGCCCCTGGTGTCCCACATCCTCGGATCCGCGCTGTACGGGTCGCCCTCGGCGCCCGTGGACGAGGGCGGGATGCACACGGTCAACGCGTCCATCGCATGGGACGGAGGGGAGGCCACTGTGAGCTGGGTGTTCTATGTGACCACGCCCCTGCAGGTTCTCTCGATGTGGCCAGCGGGGGGCGAGGTGATCGACCACGTCCCGGAGAATATCACGGTCGGGATAGACTTGGGCTACCCCGAGTACACCCTCACGGACTGCCAGATGAGCGTGAACGGCGTCCAGCCCGATTGGTGCTTCGAGGGCGGGGTCTTGGCCGCCAGCACTCGTGACGCGAACGGGAGCAACTTGTTGCCGGGGGAGAACTGGATCGTAATGGAGCTGGGTTTCGAGCGCGTGACGGACAGGAACTACACGTCCAGCCATGTGGTCCCCCTGCTGTGGATGTTCAGCATCATAGACGCGACGGCCGATCCCTCGTATGATGGGCTCTCGCGACGCAACCTCTCGTCTGGGGTGTCCTTGGTGCTCCCGACGATTTGGGAATTGACCGAGAATATCACGGTCGGTGACACGGTCTTCGACGCTCAGGCGGTCGGGCCGGCCAATGGGTCGGCCGCGCCCGTGATCACCGTGCAGTGCGGGGTCGACCAGGGCATAGAGGAGGGATCTCTGTCCCTCGAATCGTTCGCGGACGATCTCGTGAACGACATGAGGGCGGAGGGCGGCGACGTCTACATCGTCGACGGCC
>JBFXGF010000113.1:0-5280 GCA_050178275.1 Thermoplasmata archaeon
CCCACCCAGATAGGGTCACAGCCGCGCACGAACAGGGCGTCGAGATGATACTCGCCCACAGCGAGGGGTGCTACCCCTGCGTGCAACAGACGGCGATATGCGAATCGGTGTATGCCGCCAGCCCCGAGCTGCAGTACTTCGATGTCCACTCCGGGACGGACGAGCCCGAGGCTTCCGAGGCGTTCGCCGCCTACGACCCGAACGGCGGCGTCCACTACGTTCCCCTGACAATCATCGTGACGAAGGCGATAGATGGTTCTGGCAACGATGTGGTGGCTTGGCATAGCTGGGAAGGCGTCGTCGACGAAGTCACGCTCACCTCCTGGATACAGGACGCGCAATCTTACCACGACGATAGCACGTGAGGAGTTTTTTGAATGAAACAGAGGACCCGGTCCATCGCAGTGATATCCGTGTCGGTCGCGGCCCTCGTCCTTCTGTCCGGCTTCTTGATGTATTGGGCCGGGAGGGGTTCGCAGGGGGTGTACGAGCCCGCGGACCCGTTCACATCCGTGGACTTCTCCGGGTCTGAGTTCTCACTATCTGACAATACTGGTAAGGTGACGATCATCCACTTCACCCAGATAGAGAACCCCATATGCATAGAGTGCGAGGACTCCATGCGGTCGCAGGTCGAGGAGCTGGAGACCCTGGTCTCGTCCAACGACTCGCGGATCGAGGTGATAACCGTCAACATCCGGAAGAACGCCTACTCCGATGACGGGTGGTGGATGGCCCAGGAGTGGTACGGCGTCAACATCTCCTGGGATTGGGTCGAGGAGTTCGAGCCGTACCCGATATCAGGAGATTACATACAGTACTGGCAACTGGACGGGGCCTTCTCGAACCCCTCCGTGGTGCTCATCGACCAGGACCTGATGGTGGTCGGGGTCTACCACGTGTACTGCATCGGCAAAGGGGTCATAGACGGGGTCCAGGACGCCGACTCCTTGGCCGAGGACGCGGAGAGCATCCTCTCCGGGACTTGGGTCAGCGACGGCGACGGGGTCGCCGGTTGGGAGGGCGCCAGTGTGGGCGGGATGTTCTTGCTCGGGATAGTGACGTCCTTCTCACCGTGCTCGATCGCGCTCCTGATGGCGGTCATATCCTTCGTCGGGGCGGCGTCGACCCGCAACGCGCAGGCGACTGCGAAGGAGCCCGTGCTCGGCACCGGGCTCAGGATCGGCATCGCGTTCACGGCCGGGACAGGCATCGTGTTCCTGATCTTCGGGCTCTTCATATCATACATGGGCGACTTCCTCCAGATGTCGACGATGTTCTACCTGGTAGCGGGAGCTATCCTCGTCGTCTTGGGGCTCAACCTGCTGTTCCCGATAACGACCTGGGTCAGGCAGGCCCTGTCCTCGCTGGCCTCAGCCCCGTCCGGTCAGGCGTGTGGCCTTCCGGACTCCAAGGGCAAGACCGTCGGTCGCATACAGGCCATCAGCCAAAGGTCGCCCGACCTCGCGGGCCTTCTCCTGGGCATGCTCTTCTCCGTCGGGTGGGCGCCGTGCGCGCTCTCGTTGACTCTCCCGGTGATGATACTCCTGGCGACGCAGGACATCTCCATGTGGACGGGCGGGCTCATGATGCTGGCGTTCGGCCTGGGCCATGGGGCGGCCATAATACCGTTCTGTGTCGCCACTGGTGAGCTCAAGAGCGCCGTCGGGAGCAAGTACGTCAACGCCGCCAAGTGGATCCAGATCGGGTTCGCGGTCGTGGTGGTCATCCTGGGCGTGATCTTCATGGCCAGGTTCGTCGGGTTCAATCTATGGTGAAGGGCCGTCCAGTGGGCTCCGGTGACCCGGGACCGATGTTCGGAACGAACGGATAGAACGAGACGAGTTGGAGAATGATCCCAGGTTGATAGGTAGGCGGGAGCATCCAATCCTACCTATCTGGGATGGCGTTAATAGTCAGAGGCGGCCTCGATCTCGGGCTCGCACCCGAGCAGGCCGTACATTTCTTCCCAGCTATAGTGGTCCGCGTCAACCATTCACTTCACCTTCGCAGTAACCTCTACGGGAAACCAGGGTTAATAAGCTCATATCCAGAGGTCCGCGAAAGTAGTCTGGCAGCCGAGAAACTCCGTCAAGCGGCGTGTCTCACGTGCACAGCCTCGCCCCGCTCCGCCAGCCGGAGCTCCTCCGCGCACATCCGCGCGACCCCGACGGCCCTGACATCGCCTTTGTGCACGACCGCGACGTCGTCTCCTATCCGGACTTCCGGGCTCGCGCCCTCGACTCCAACGGCGAACAGGTTCCCCTTGGGCCTGAAGTCCTCGATCTCGACGCAGTAGGCGCCCGTGCGCGCCAGCGTGCGCGCGCCGTCTAGGGTGAGTGAGACCATCCCCCGGTCCGCGGTCAGCATCCCGAGCTGCGAGCCGCCCTTCGCGACCTTCACGAAGGGCCACCTGCCGAAGGCCTGGGCCCCTTCGCAGAGGTCGTCCCCCGGGGCGCCGAACTGGAACCTGCAGACCGACCTCAGGTCCTGGAACACCCGGCCCGCGCGTCCATGCTCCCTCGGCTCCGGGGCCATCTCCCTCAGGGTCAGCTCGAGCCTGTCCAGGCTCGCCCTCGAGCCGGGCTCGCCTCCCGAGGTGTCCACATGGTCGCCGAGGACGCCCGAGACGGCCTCCCTCTCGTCCCCGAGGTGCGATATCACGAGGTCGTACCTCTGGGTCTCGACCAGCCACGCGACCATTTCCTGGACGAGTTTCTGCTCGTCCCTGTCCCAGTGGCCCGTGACAGGTATGTCGTAGTCCTTCGCGGGGTAGAACATCTCCAGCTCCCGGGGCACCAGCCCGAGGGGCGAGGTGACGATCACCTCGTGGACGAGCTGCGCCCGCCCGCTCGAGAAGACCGCGTCCCTGAACCTCATGTGCGACTGTGAGAGTGAGTATGGCTTCCTCGCTGAACATGGGATCAGGAGGAGCACGGAGGCGCCCTCTGGGCGCCTGTACCTGTCCGTCAGCCTCGCCTGCCACCGGACTATCTCAGGCCTCAGGAGCGACTCCTTCGAGCCTGCGTGGAACGCGGTCCCCTTGACGGGGGAGTGCATCTCCTGCAGCTCACGCGCGTTCACGTCCATGAGCCTAAGGTCCTGCACGAGCCACGGGTCCGCCCTGACCCTGGTCTCGACGAGTTCCCTAAGGCTGCCCCCGGCGATCTTGTGGGACACGAGCCTGAGCTCGGCCTCGGCGACCGCGATGTTGTGCCTCAGGAGCGATTCCTTCCCCCTCGTCCCGGAGCGGCACGCCTCGCACGCGCACGGCAGGTCCTTGAGGGCGGAGTACTGCAGAGGCCCAGTCGGGGTCAGGTACCTCCCTGTCTCCGAGGCCATGATGAGCGGGAGCGAGTCGAACACGTCGACGCCGCAGTACGCGAGCAGCGCGAGCCTGTGCGGCATGCCCGCCAGCGAGCAGTACAGCGGCTTGAGCAGGTCAGGGCCGGACTTGACGCGTTTGATGGCTTCGACGAACCTCGGCGAGTCAAGGAGCAGCTTCGCGACGCCGTCGAGGACCGCGAACCCCCCCTCGGGGCGCGCGCCCGCGAACGGGGACCCCCTGTACCAGGGATCGAGGGCGCCGTCCGGGCCCGTCTTGTCAGCGTCGGGCGCGAACCCGGAGGGGACGATCTTCAAGTCCCCCTTCCCAGCGGCGTCCCGCGGGCTCAGGCGGAGGCCGGTCGTCGTGTGCGCTTGCCCTTCCCGCGCGATGTGCGCCATGGCCGGGGTCGCGTGCCTGACGCCGTCTATCTCGAGTGTGCCGTTCCTAGCCAGCCCGTCGCGCTCAAGTATCTCGAATCGCACGGCAAGGCATCGCCTGGGGGATTATAAAATGAACCGGAGGAATGGGTTTCGGATATCCGGGTCAGAACGCCGTCGTGACCGAGTGCTCCTCGACCAGCTCCCTGACCTTGGACGCGGGGACGACCGTTAGCCCCTCGAACAGCGCGGACTCAGGGACGCCGCGCTCCTCCAGGTCCTCCTTGACGACATAGACGGGCACGTCGAAGTCGTACAGCTCCTTGGTCGCCTCCATGTTCGAGGGCATCATGACCGCTTCGGCCCTCTGCGCCGAGACCGCGTTGTAGACGCCGTCCTCGACCAGCAGTACCGAGGTCTTCATGCCGTTCACGCACATCGCGAGCGCCAGCCTCAGCCCGGCGAACGCCTCCTCGAGCCCGTACGGGGGCCTCGTGACCAGGACCAGTGTAGATTCCGCCATGTGATCACCTCGCGATGGTCACGAGCCTGTCGGACTCGGCCACATACTTGAACAGGTTGTTCGTCAGGCTGCCGACCTTCGCGCTGGATATCTCCTCGCCACGCTCGAAACCGCGGGCGGCGTAGCAGGTCTCGCATATCGCCTGCTCGACGCCGTCCTTGCCGAGCGCCTCCAGCTCGTTCCCCACGTTGGGGAACCTCTTCGGGTTCTGGCCCTTCTTCACCGCCGTGACGCCCTCGCCGTACCCGAACATGCGCACGCTATAACCCTTCTTCCTGGCGGCCGCCGCGAGCTTGGTCGCCACGTTGGCGTCCATCGCCATCATCGAGCCGGACCTCCAGAGTATGGTCAGTGTCTTCGCCATGGTAGCGCCTCACACGTTGACGGTCCTCTCCGTCCTCTCCATGATGCAGTCCACTATGTCCTCGTACGGGACGGCCTTGCCGACCTTGAGGTCCTCCTGCGAGAAGCCTCTGGCCTCCAGGTCGTCCGCGGCGACGAGCACCTCGTGGGCCGCCTCGCCAAGTCGCTCCGCGTGCTCCTTCCTCAAGGCGTTGTAGACCGCGTCCTCGAACAGGATGGCGCTCGCCTCGTCCCTGCGCGCGACCCTGCGCATCATGTGCGTCGGGTCCAGCTCCTGGGGCGACCTTATGACAACGAATGCCGTCTTCATGGTATCATCTTCAGCCTATGAACAACGTCACCTTCGAGTCGGCCGCGAGGTCCAGGAACTTCGAGGCCCCGAGGACCTTGGTCCCGTCTATGAGATCCTCCTGCTTGACGCCCATGAGGGCCATGGACGTGCTGCACGCGTAGAAGTTGACGCCGAGCTCCTTGGCCTGCTTGATCATCTCGTCGTACCCAGGCACGTTGAGCTTCATCATCTTCTTTATCATCATCCCCGTACCGATCCTCCACAACCCGGGCAGCTTCGGCCTCACGCCCTTCTTGAGCAGCTTCAGGCCGAAGAAGGTGTAGAAGACGTGCACCTCCATGCCCATGCTCGCGGCCGTGTTGCCCATGATCAAAGGCATCATGGCCTTGTCGAAACT
>JBFXGF010000114.1:0-5259 GCA_050178275.1 Thermoplasmata archaeon
AACCGCTAAATACGCTCATCCCCGCTTCACTGCCGAAGGCGACGGAATGAAACTCTACGAATACAAGGCCAAGGAGCTGTTCAAGAAGCACGGGATACCGGTGCCCGAGGGGTTCGTCGTGTCCTCGCCGGAAGAGATACGGGAACTGCCTGGGCGGGTCATGGTCAAGGCCCAGGTCCTCATAGGTGGGCGGGGCAAGGCGGGGGGGATCAAGCCCGCCGACACCGTGGATGAGGCGAAGAAAGCGGCCTCGGCCATCCTGGGGATGAACATCAAGGGATATGTCACCAAGCTGGTGCTGCTCGAGCAGAGGCTGGAGGTGGCCAAGGAACTCTACCTGGGCGTCACCATAGACAGGAGCAAGCGCGGGCTGCTCCTGATGGCCTCCGCGAGCGGCGGGATGGACATCGAGTCCGTGCCCGAGGACAAGATACTCATGCTTCCCATCGACCCGCTCATAGGGTACCAGAACTTCGTCGGGAGGAGGGTGTCCGGGTTCCTGGGGCTCGGCAAGGAGCAGGGGGTCCAGGTGGCGGACATCGTCAAGAGGCTCTGCGCGCTCATGTCAGCCGAGGACGCCGAGCTGGCGGAGATCAACCCCCTCGTCATAACCAAGGACGGGAAGGTGGTCGCCGGGGACGGCAAGGTCACGATAGACTCCGACGCGCTCTTCAGGCACAAGGAGTACGAGGGGCTGGAGGAGGGCCTGACATCGCTCGAGGCGAAGGCCAAGGACCTGGACATCGCGTTCGTCCAGCTGGATGGCAACATAGGGGTCATCGCGAACGGCGCCGGCCTCACCATGGCCACCCTGGACAGCCTGAACATGTTCGGGGGCAAGGCGGGGGTGTTCCTGGACCTCGGGGGCACGGACGACCCCGAGAAGGTCAAGAGCGCCATGCTCCTGATGCAGGAGGCGGACCCGAAGGTGATCCTGCTCAACATATTCGGCGGGATCACGAAGTGCGACACTGTCGCCAAGGGCGTCCTCGAGGCGATCGAGGCGAGGCCAACGAAGACCCCGATCGTGGCGCGGATCAAGGGGGTCAACGAGGAGCTGGGAAGGGACATGCTCAAGGAGGCGGGGATGATACCCGCTTCCGGGCTGAGCGAGGCGGCGGAGAAGGCCTCGAAGGAATCCCTGAGGTGATACACATGACGGTGATAATAGACGGCGAGACGAAGCTGGTCGTGCAGGGGATCACGGGCTACCAGGGCACATACCACTCTAAGGCCATGCGCGACTTCGGGACGAACGTGGTCGCCGGGGTCACGCCCGGCAAGGCGGGCGGCAGCGTGAACGACATACCGGTGTTCGACACCGTCGCCGAGGCGGTCGCCCGGACGGGGGCGAACGCTTCGTGCGTGTTCGTCCCGGCGGCCGGCACCAAGGACGCCGTGATGGAGGCGCTCGACGCTGGCCTGGGCACGATAGTCGTGGTCACCGAGCACGTGCCGGTCCACGACGCGATGCACTTCGTCGCCGTGGCGAGGAGCAGGAGGGTCACGCTCATAGGCCCGAACTGCCCAGGGCTGGCCGCGCCCGGGGTCGGCAAGATAGGCATCCTCCCGAGCAAGATATTCGCCAAGGGCAGCGTCGGCGTGGTCTCGAGGTCCGGCACGCTCACGTACGAGATCGTGAACGCGATGACCGAGCACGGCATCGGGCAGTCGACCTGCGGGGGCATAGGCGGCGACAGGGTCCCGGGGACCAACTTCGTGGACGTCCTGGCGAAGTTCCAGGAGGACGGGGAGACGAAGAAGATCGTCCTCGTCGGGGAGATCGGCGGGACCGCGGAGGAGGAGGCGGCCGAGTTCATCAAGGCGCACGTGACGAAGCCCGTGATCGCGTACATAGCTGGAAGGACCGCGCCCCCGGGGAAGCGGATGGGCCACGCGGGAGCCATCATCGCCAGGGGCAGAGGCACCGCGGAGAGCAAGATCAAGGCGCTCGAGGCGGCGGGGGTCGAGGTTGCCAAGATACCCACGGACGTGCCCACGCTGTTGAAGTGAGCCTCCGGGCCGACACGCTTACATACGCCCGGAGGCGGTGGACATCCGATGACGGATGAGCTGGAGGCCGTGTTGTTCGACGCGGGCGGGGTGCTGTGGGACCCGAGGCCGTCCCAGGAGGAGGTGTTCGCAAGGGAGCTCGCGAGGCTCGGCGTCCATGTCGACGAGGCCAGGCTCCACGAGGCCGTGAACGGGGCGGACAGGCTGCTCGACGACGAGTTCGCCAGGCTCGAGGCGGGGGACGAAGCAGAGTTCTGGAGGCGCTACGACGGCGTCGTGCTCGAGGGGCTGGGCGTCACGGTCGACGGGGAGTCGTTCTCGAAAGGGCTGGGCGTCGAGCTCAGGAAAGTCTTCGCCGAGTTGGGGAGCTGGGTCCGGTACCCGGACGCGGTCCCCGCGCTCGAGCTCGCGAGGAGCAAGGGGCTCACCACGGGGATGGTGTCGAACGCCACGGAACTCGCCAGAAGGGTCCTGAGGCACCTGGACATGGAGAGGTTGTTCGACCTCGTCGTGATATCGGACGAAGTCGGGGTCCGCAAGCCGGACCCGAGGATATTCGAGATGGCGGTCGACCTCGCGGGCTCGAGCCCGTCGAAGACGCTCTTCCTGGGGGACAAGCCCGCGACGGACATCGAGGGCGCCACCAGGGCGGGCCTCAGAGGCGTCCTGGTCGACAGAAAGGACGCGTTCCCGGACTCGGGCCTCACCCGCATAAGGGGCCTGGACGCGCTGGAAGGCCTCCTGTGACAGCCTAGAAATCGTCAGGCGCCGGCAGGCCGAGCTGCTTCAGGTGGCTCGTGTCGTTCAGCCTCACCACCTCGAACTTGTCCTTCGCGTGTATCTTGAAGGCCGAGATGGCGCAGGGGTCGTGCCTCACCTCGTTGATGTAGCCCCTCTTGGCCTTCATCAGGTACGCGGTCATCATCTTCAGCGGGACCCTGTGGGTCACGACGACGACCGTCCCCGTGCCGTACGTGAATATTATCTCCCTCAGTTGGCTGTTGACCCTCTTCCAGGCCTTCTTCACGCTCTCGCCCCCCGGGGGCTTGAACCGCGCGGGGCTCTCCTTCCACTTGCGCAGCATCGGGGCGGACCTCTCCTCGACCTGCGCCTCGGTCAGGCCCTGCCAGGACCCGAAGAACATGTCGGTCAGCCCCTCGTCGATTCTGACCTCTATCTCGTGAGGCTTCGCGATCCTGCGGGCGGTGACCAACGAACGCTTCAGCGGGCTGGAGAATATCGCGTCGAACACGACGCCCTTCAGTGCCTCGGCCGTTGCGTCCGCCTGGGCGATTCCCGTGGCGTTCATGCGCATGTCCATGTGGCCGCGGAACACCTTGTCCTTGTTCCAGTCGGTCTCTCCATGCCTGACTAGTATGAGGTCCAGGACCATATGTCCGGCGCCATGAGCGTGTAGCTATATATTTCCTGTCGGCGGGGCGGGACGGCCGCGGGGCGATCCGAGGCAACGCTCACGACGCGACTATGGTCACGTCGAAGTCCGCCGTCATCCTCAGGACCTTGACCGGGAGGTATCCCACGATCATCTCGCCGTAGACGGTCACCTCCACGTACACCTCGCAGTCGTACTCCCCCGGGTCGTCGAAGGTCGCCTCGACCTCCGCCACCGGCCCGAAGGGCTCGCTCCGCTCCGACACCATGGAGCCCAGGAGGACGCCGTCCTCGGTGTAGATGGCGACATCCTTTAGCTCAATCGACGTGCCGACGAACCAGGGGTTCTTCACCGATTCCGAGACCTTCGTGACGAGAACGTGGAACGTCACGGGCTGCCCGGACGACACGTTCCGCTCGCCGCTCACGGACACGCCCCACGTGGTGTCCGCCACGTGAACCACGTTGAAGAGCCACCATATATCCAGCGCGCCCGCGTACGAACCAAGGTTGGCATATGTGTCCGAGCCGATGTATGTCCCACCTGAGACAGGCAGGACCTCAGGGCTCAGCAGGGTCCAGAGCACGAGTGTCGCTAACACGACCACGAACACGATGCCCCAGAGGAGGCCGCGCCTGCCCTTCCTGGGCGCCTTCTCCCTCTTCTCGGGCTCGTACTCCTCGATCCACTCCTCCCCGGGCTCCAGGGGCCTCTCGTCGACAGGGGCTGCCGCTGGCGCCGGCTCGACGACCTCGGGCTCGTCAGGTGGCGGGGGCGTTTCAGAAGACGTGATCCTCACCCATCCAGCGTATACTATGAGCGGAGGCGCAAATCAAGATTCCGGTGGCGCTCGTCGCCGTCGCGGGCGGGGCGCGCCCAGCGCCTCCACTGGAACCGCTGGTGTTCCGGACACGGACGGCAACGCTTTTATACAGGACCATACATAGCGGGATTCCCAGCCCATTTGGCGGGGCAATTCCTGAATAAGGAATCGGCTCCTGTTATAGTGGGAGGGAACGTGCACCCGGGCATCGACTGACCGGGGAAGATGGTAGAGGGGCAGCGGGCGGGAAGGACCTGCGGGCTCTTGTGAATACCGATCATGTGCAGCACGGACGTGTGCTGAGCCGACATGCTAGCGGCTAAGTAAACCGTCTGGGGAATGGCTCGGTTCGGGCGCCGAAGAAGGTCGTGCCAAGCTGCGATATGCACCGGGTAAGCGCAAGGAGCTGTTGATCCGGTGATTACCTAATGGGACTTCCTGCTCTTCGGAGCAATCCGTGAGGATAGGGAACCGGGGGGATTGAAGCATCTTAGTACCCCGAGGAAAAGAAATCAATAGAGATGCCGTCATTAAAGGCGATCGAACGCGGCACAGGGCAAACTGAATCCTGCCCAGAAATGGGCCGGAGATGTGGTGTTGTAGACTCTATTACATCTTAACCAGTGAACCCGAAGTCTCCTGGAATGGAGCGCCATAGAGGGTGACAGCCCTGTAGGGGCAAACTGGAAAGATGATTTGGAGGATCTTGAGTAGCGCGCGTTGGATATCGCGCGTGAATCTGGGAGCCATTTGCTTCCAACCCTAAATACGACCCGAGACCGATAGTGCAGTAGTAGCGTGAGCGAAAGCTGAAAAGTACCCTTAGCGGGAGGTGCAAAGAGCCTGAAACCAGATGGTGACAGTAATATACGGCGTGAAAGGGAAGAAACTCGCAAGAGTGGACCGACGTCGTATTATCCGTTTCGAATAACGGGCCAGGGAGTTCAAATCGATGGCGAGGCTAATTGGGCAACCAAGGAGCCGGAGGGAAACCGACAAGTCCGCAACCCGCAAGGGTGAGGGAAGATCG
>JBFXGF010000115.1:0-5223 GCA_050178275.1 Thermoplasmata archaeon
TCATCGAGGCCGAATCTCTCGCCGGTGACGCGTAGCCCGCGCTTGATGAGGCCCTCGATGTCCTTGGTCTCCGTTGCCTCTACAGACGCACCGTCCACCAGACCCATGAACACGCCTGAGGGCCCCTCGAACCTGCCTAGCCGTCCGCCTTCCGGGATGTGGCGCTCCACGTCGTCTCCCTGCCTCGAGGTACAAATGCGGTCGTCTGGTATCTATGCCTTCCGGATTGACCGCCTACTTGAACATCTTGCGGATGTCCCTGCCGACGACCTCTATCTGGGACTTCTCCCCTTCCTTCCGGAGCTTCGTCAGCGAGGGCAAGCCGGAGCTGCACTCCCCGACCCACTCCTTCGCGAAGGCCCCTGACTGGACGTCCTTCAGGATGGTCCTCATGTTGTCCTTGACACGGTCGTCTATGATCCTCGGCCCGCGGGTCCTGCCGCCGTACTCGGCCGTGTTGGAAACGTTCTTCCACATCCCCTCGATGCCGCCCTTCTGCACGAGGTCGATGATGAGCTTCAGCTCGTGGAGCACCTCGAAATACGCGATCTCGGGCTGGTACCCCGCCTCGACGAGCACCTCGAAGGACTTCTTCACTAGCTCGCTCGCGCCGCCGCACAGGTCGGCCTGCTCGCCGAACAGGTCCGTCTCCGTCTCCTCCTTGAAGGTGGTCTCGATGACGCCCCTCGTGGTCGCCCCGAGCCCCTTGGCCATCGCCAGGGCGGTCTTCTTCGCCTTGCCGGTGTGGTCCTGGTGCACCGCTATGAGCGCGGGGACGCCGTTGCCCGCCAGGAAGGTCTCCCTCACGAGGGCGCCCGGGCCCTTCGGGGCCACCATGATCACGTCGACATCCTTCGGCGGCACGATCAGTTTGAAGTGTATGTTGAACCCGTGGGCGAAGTCCAGCGTCATGCCCGGGCGTAGGTTGGGGGCGACGTCCGCGTCGTAGACCATCTTCTGGACCTCGTCGGGTATGAGCATCATGACAATGTCCGCTCCCTTGACCGCCTCGGGTATCCCAAGTATCTCCATCTTGTCTGCCTTGGCCTGCTTCCAGTAGTCGTCCCTGAACTTCAGGCCGACAACGACATCCACGCCGCTGTCCCTGAGGTTGAGCGACTGCGCCCTGCCCTGTATCCCGTACCCTATCACCGCGACCTTCTGGCGCTTCAGCACGTTCAGGTTCGCGTCCTTGTTGTAGTACATTCTTGCCATTGTCACCACGTCTCTCTCATATCGCGTTCATAGCCTCTATGTATTTCTGCGGCTGGCTCTTCTTGATCAACGCCTCGACCTCTTCGGCCGTGCCCGTGACCCTGCACACGCCATCCTTGCCGAGGAGGACCGCGTACGCCTCATGCCTGTCCGGGGCGACCACGTCCACCTCTATGACCTCTTGGAGGGCCCTCAGGTGCTCGATGACGTTCATCGCCTTCTCCTTGCTCTCGAGCGAGAGCACTATCCTGGCCCTCTCAGGCATCTCGCACTTCCCGACCACGATGGTCTCCACGTTTATTCGCTTTCTGGTGAACTCGCCCATGACCCGCTGCATGACCCCTGGCTGGTCGTAGACGAGCAACATCAACACTTCCATTCAATCGCCTCCTTTCCACTGGCATCTCCCCTTGATGCAGTCCTGGGTTTGTTTCCCCGGGGGCGTCATGGGGAGCACGTCCTCCTCCGGGTCTATCCTGAAGTCCAGGAGCATCGGCACCTCGCATTTCGTGGCCCTCTTTATCGCTTCGGCCACCTCCGAGTGTTTCTCGACCCTGAGGGCCTCGGCGCCATAGGCCTCGGCGAGTTTGACGAAGTCCGGGCTTCCTTTGAACTCGGTCGACATGTACCTCGAGCCGTAGAAGTGCTTCTGCCACTGCTTGACCATGCCCAGCCAGCCGTTGTTCATGAGGCAGACCACGACCGGGATGTCGTTCTCCACGGCGGTAGCGAACTCGTGGGACACCATCTGCAGGCTCCCGTCGCCGGCGATATCGACCACGACGCTCTCAGGCCTCGCGACCTTCGCCCCGAGGGCGGCAGGGAACCCGAACCCCATCGTGCCCAGGCCCCCGGAGGTGATGAACACCCTCTTGCCGTAACACTTGTAGAAGTGGGACGCCCACATCTGGTTCTGCCCGACCTCCGTCGTGACGATGGCGTCGTCCGGCAGGAGCTTCGAGAGCTCGTGTATCACCTTCTGCGGTTTGATCGGGTCGGACTTGAGGTCGTAGTCGCAGGAGCACTGCTTGTTGAGGGCCTTGACCCGCTCCGACCAGGTGTCCTTCTTCTTCCTCTTCTGCAGTCCGGCTATGAGAGCGTTGATCACGGTCCAAGCGTCCCCGACGAGGCCGACCCTGCCCTTCACGTTCTTCCCTATCTCGGACGAGTCGATGTCCACATGGACGACCTTCGTCTTCGTGCCGAACTCGCTCAGCTTCCCGGTCACCCTGTCGCTGAACCTTGTGCCTATCGCGAGCAGTACGTCGCAGTTGTTGAGGGCGTAGTTGGCCACCTGTCGCCCGTGCATCCCGCAGACGCCCAGCACGAGCGGGTGCGTCTCCGGCACGGACCCCTTGGCCATGAGCGTGGTGACTATGGGCGCTTTGAGCATCTCCGCGAGCCGGGTTATCTCCACGCCCGCCCTGGACCATGAGACGCCTCCGCCGACCATTATGGTCGGCCTCTCCGCCGACTCGAGCAGCTTTATCGCGTCCAGCAGGCCGGACAGGTTCCTCCTGGGCTTGGGGACCCTCACGGTCTTGTCCAGGTCCTCCTCTGGGACCTCGGACGTGAGTATGTCCGTCGGGAGGTCTATGTGGACGGGGCCGTAGCGACCAGTCATGGCGATCATGAACGCCTTGTTGATGGTCTCTGCTAGCATCCGTGGGTCGGTGATCCTGAAGTTGTGCTTCGTGATCGGCATCATGAGGCTGAACGAGTCCGCCTCCTGGAACGCGTCGTTCCCGAGGACGCCAGTAGCCACCTGGCCCGTGAAGGCGATTATCGGGGAGGAGTCCATGAACGCCGTCGCCACCCCTGTGACCAGGTTCGTGGCCCCGGGCCCGGACGTGGCTATGCAGACCCCTGGACGCTTAGACACCCTCGCGAACCCGTCGGCCATGTGGGCCGCGCACTGCTCGTGCCTGACGAGTATGTGCCTTATGTCCGAGTCCAGGAGCTCGTCGTAGAAGGGAAGAAGGACCCCGCCAGGTATGCCGAACATCACATCCACGTTCTGCCTCTCCAGCAACTCGACGGCGGCTTTCGCGCCCTTCATCGTTTGTTCACACTCCTTGATACGGCCCGAACGGACATCACAACACCCCAAAGGTCGCGCGCCCGTTACAGGCCCTCAATGCGCAGGCCGAGAAGGACCCCTAGGGTCACGCCGAGAAGAACCAACTTCACATGGCCTGCGGTTGCGTCCATCGGGCTGGCAATGTGCCTTGATGTATTAAAATGTTGGTCGGATTGATGGACATTTATGTCCACCCGTTCACGCGGGCCTGTGCTGGCGCCCGGTCACGATCGCGACGAACGTGTGGTTCCTGGAATCGAGCATCTTTATGGCCCTGATGGCCCCCGCAGAAGCGGGCATGGCGTCAACTCCCTCCTCCGCCACCAGAAGTCTTGACGCCTCCACGAGCTCCTCGTCCGGGACCTCGAACGCCGTCCCGTTGGAGTCCAGGACCGCGTCCATACCGTCCCTGTAGTCGAGTATGAAGTTGCCCGCGAGGGGCTCGTTCACTTCGGTTATCCGTAGGTCGGGCACCGTGACCGGTTCCTTGGACTTCTCGGTCAGGCCGCGGACGGCCGAGTTGTTGTTCGAGTACGCCAGTATCCGGGGTTTCATGCTCATCGACCTGAAGCCCTGCCAGACCCCCGCGACCAGGGTCCCGTTCCCGAACGGGATAGATGCCCAGTCCGGCTGTCTCCCCAGTTCCTCGGCTATCTCCTTCGAGATGAACGAGTACGAGTGTACGCCCAGCTCCTTGCTGGTGCCGCCCGGGTTCGCGTTGTACCATCCGTTCCTGTCGATGTCCCGGAGCGAGGCGTTCAGGGCCGCCTCATAGTCCCCCTCGGCGATGACTATCTGGCCCCCGTACGCCTCGATGTCCATGTTCCTCGTGGCCGCGAACGTCGACGGGACGTATACGCGGCACTGCATGTCCAACTTCCCGCAGACATACGCCAGGGCCGCCCCGTAGTTGCCGCAGGTCACGGCGGCCATGATGTTCTTCCCTTTGCTCCTGGCGTCCAAGGCCAGGAGCAGCGCCATCCGGTCCTTGTGCGTCCCGGACGGGTTCTCCCCTTCGAGCTTGAGGTGCAGGCGCCGGACGCCGAGCCTCCTCTCGAGCTTCTGAGCACGCTTGAGCGGGGTATGGCCGATGCGAAGCTCCCGCATCTGCATCTCGAAGTCCCGGATCAGATCGGATTGCACCAAAGTAGCACCTGTGGAAGAGGTTTCGCGGGGCTGGGCGGTTCGTCCACCCTCTCCGTCCAGCCCGAAGTTGGTTTGCCCTAATAGACTTTTTGCGGCCTCAGTCCAGGCCGTGCTGCTTGATGTCCTTCTCGGCGTCCGCGACGATCTTCTCGAACTGACTCGCCACATCCGCCGGGACTGGTTGGACCTGGTGCTCCTTCATGATCTTGGCGGCCTTCTCGTGGGCGCGGTCGACGACGCTCTTCCTGCCGTCCGCCTCCCAGAGCTCGCCGGTGCGCCGGTCGGTGATCTCGGTTATGAAGTGCTCCTTGTTCAGCCACGCCATGGTGTGCCTCTCGGGGAGGAAGCTCCCGCCGGGGCCGACCTTCTTGATGAGGTCGACGGCCATGTGGTCGTCGTCCACGACGACTCCCTGGGCTAGCCTCGCCATGATCTTGACCATCTCGTTGTCTATCACCATCTGCTCGTACGAGAGCATCGTCACGTCGTCCAGGAGGCCCAGGCCGGCTACCATGTCGCACCCCGCGTAGAACTGGGGCAGGCCGCTGGACATCTTCTCGTAGCAGGACTGGGGCCCGGGGACCTTGGCGGACGTCACTATGCCCCCGCACAGTATCGGGAACCCGTAGTAGTGCGCGAGTTCACCGGAGCCGGCGGAGATCAGGGCGCGCTCGGGGCCGCCTCCGGCCCAGGTCATGGTCTTCATGTCGAAGGCCGCGCCGCCGGTGCCGTACATGAACGGCGAGCCCGGGGCCGCCAGTTGAGCCATGGTGAGTCCTCCC
>JBFXGF010000116.1:0-5166 GCA_050178275.1 Thermoplasmata archaeon
CCGGGTCGCGTGAGGCAGAGTCTTTGGTCACGGACGCGCTGGAGCACTTCCAGTCCTCCGCGAGGAAGCAGAAGGTCACGCAGTTCGACGCGTACGCCGTGTCCAAGAGGTCCCGAAGGGTCTTCGTCGAGCGTGGGCGCGTCTCTGGCGCGGACTCGACCCTTTCGACCGGGCTCCACGCGCGTGTGTGCGTAGGTCATAAGGTCGGAGGCGCCTTCTGCAACAGCTTCGACCGCGAGTCGATATCGGGGTGTATCTCAGAGGCGGTCAAGGTCGCGAACCTCATGGAGCCTGACCTGAAGTGGGCGGGCTTCCCGTCCTGCGACCGCAGATACCCGTCCGTCAGCGGGATCTACGACAAATCCGTGGCCACGCTGGGAGTCGCGGTGATGCGTTCGATGGCGGAGGAGATGGTGGATAGCGCAATGTCCGTCTCCAAGGATGTGTCGGTCCCGTTCGGAGAGGTCGAGGCCGCCACGAGGACCCTGGGGATAACCAACTCCTCTGGGGTGGACTCAATGATGACGGACACAGAGTTGCGGGCGACACTCAACTGCGTCGCTGGAACCGGTCTGTCAATATCGCCGGACTGCGAGGGGGTCGGGCGGTCCAGGGACTGCGGCCTGCGGGTAGACGCCGTCGGCGAGCGCGCGGGGTGGCTGGCGCACAAGAGCGTCCACCTCGTGAAGGCGAGGACGGAGGAAGCCGAGGCCGTGTTCTCCCATCGTTCGATCGCCGACACCGAATCCGGGCTTCTGAGCGTCGTGTTGAGCAAGGCGCTCTCTGGGCAGAGCGTCCTTCGGAACGTGTCATTCCTGGCCGACAGGGTCGGCGACCAGGTATGGCCAGAGAACGTGACGCTCAGCGACAACCCGTTGTTGTCCGGCAGGTGTGGGTCCAGGCCGTTCGACGACGAGGGTATCCCCTCGAGAAGGACGAGGCTCGTGGACAAAGGCGTCCTTAAAGGTTACTTGTGGGATGGCAGCTGCGGCTCCGCCTCCGGCGAGGGCTCGACGGGGAACGCGGTAAGGGACACCGTTTCCGGCGCCGTCAGCCCTGCCCCCCTGTGTCTGCAGCTCGCAGCTGGGAGAGGCAGCCTCGAATCGCTCGTCGAGTCAGTGGACCATGGCTACCTCGTCTGGGCGGGCCAGGGCGCGCACACGAGCAACACCGAGACTGGCGAGTTCTCATTCGTCGCCAGCCCGGCCTTCCTCATAGAGGGCGGGGAGGTCGTAGGCGGGGTCAGGGGCGCGATGGTCTCCGGGAACATCAACGACCTCATGGCGAACGTGGAGCGCGTCGGGGCGGATGTCGTCGATTTCGGGGGCGCCCTTATGCCTAGCGTCCTCTTCAAGGATGTCAGGATAACGACAGGCTGAATGCGATGTCCGAGAAGGCCGCTCAGGTAGCCCTCAGGAAGAAGGCAGCGTTGGTCGACAGAATCCTCACGGAAACATACGGGGAGAAGTCCGCGTGCGAGGGCGAGGACCCCGTTGACACGCTCGTGGAGACGATACTGTCCCAGAACACGACCGATGTGAACTCGCACAGGTCCTTCCTGGCGTTGAAGAAGGAGTACGATGACTGGCACAGGCTCCTAGGGGAGGAACATGCCGTCGTCTCGAAGACAATACGGTCGGGCGGCCTCCCGGACATCAAGGCGAGGCGGATCCTCGACGCGCTCGAGTTCATCAACCGCGAACGCGGCAGGATAGAGCTGGATTTCCTGCGCGAGATGTCTCCGGCCGAGGCGGACGGATGGCTAGCCCAGATGAAGGGTGTCGGCCCGAAGACCAGGTCCATCGTCCTCCTGTTCTCGTTGGGGATGCCGGCGTTCCCTGTCGACACGCACATCCACAGGGTCACGAGGCGGTTGGGGCTGATAGGCCCCAAAGTGTCGAGGGAGAGGGCCCAGGGGGAACTGGGCGCGCTCGTGCCAAAGTCCGAGTACTACAACTTCCACATCAACTTGATAGAGCATGGTCGAGCAGTGTGCAGGGCTCGCAAGCCTGCTTGCGATGGATGCGTGATCTCAAGGGCCTGCGACCATTTCTCGACGTCGCGGAAGGGACAGCCTTGATATATCCTCGAGACTTCATCAGTGACGCATGAGATACAAGCTTCTGGAGCACACCGCGGACGCGATGGTGGAAGTGTACGGCGCCACCCTCGGAGAGCGATTCGCCAACGCCGCGTACGCGTTGTTCGACCAGATGACGGATGTGACGAAGGTCTCGCCGACCGGGGAGGTAAGGCTTGAGCTCGAAGCGGACAGCCGCGAGCAACTCCTCGTGGATTTCCTGCAGGAGCTGCTGTATCTCCACGAAGTCGGGAATATCGTGTTCGGCGAGTTCGACGTTGACACGGACGGGAAGAAACTGGTCGCGCTGGCCAGAGGAGAGCCGTTCGACGTGAACAAGCATCCGAAGCGGTCGGTCGTGAAGGGAGTGACGTACCACAGGCTCGAGTTCGACGACCAGAAGCAGACCGTCACCGCCCTGTTCGACGTGTGAGGTGTGTCATGAAGGCGTCCGCCAAAGCCCATCCGATCCAGGGGCTGATCAAGTACCACGGCCTCAGGGACGAGGTCCTGAGACTTCCCTATCACGACTCGATATCGGTCGCCACCTCTCCGACGGAGTCCCACACGACGGTAGAATTCGGAGAGTTCGGGAAGGACAGCGCTCAGCTGGACTCCAGGGAACTGCAGGACAGGGAGCTCGAGCGGGTCGTATCGGTCGTGGACGAGGTCAGGCGGAGGGCGGAGTCGAAAGCCAGGTTCCGCATGGTGTCGAGGAACAACTTCCCGTCGAACGTCGGCCTCGGGTCATCGGCATCCGGGTTCGCGGCGCTCGCCCTCGCGAGCAGCGAGGCGCTCGGGTTATGCCTGACGCTCGAGCAGGTCTCGACGATAGCCCGGAGGGGCGCGGGGTCGGCCACCCGTTCCGTCACCGGCGGGTTCTCCCGGTGGAAGGCGGGCCACGACGATGAGGAGTCGTATTCGTTCCAGATAGCGTCAGAGGAGTTCGATTTGGGGATCGTCGTCGCGCTGGTCCCCGCGTTCAAATATACCGAGAGCGCGCACAAGGCCGTGCTCGGATCGCCCTTCTTCCATTCGCGCCTGGCGTACATCCACGGCGCCCTGGCTGAGATGGAGAGCGCCATCAACAAGAGGGACATCGACCGCGTAGGCATGCTGGCTGAGCGCGACTCGCTCATCCTCCACGGGATAACGATGACAGGGCTGGACGAGATGATCCTCTGGCGCCCGGAGACCGTGAAGGTGATCCTGGAGGTCAGGAAGATGAGGGAGGATGGCCTCCCCGCGTACTTCTCGATAGACACCGGCGCGACCGTCTATGTCAACACGCACCCGTCGCGCGTGGGCGAGGTCGAGGCGAGGATCAAGGCCCTCGGCATAGACACTCTGAGGTGTGGCGTCGGTGGGAGCGCCACTGTCGTCAGGGAGCACCTCTTCTAGTCACTTGGCGTTCGCGCCCTGGAGGCTTATCGCCTGATCGAGCGAGAGTTCGCCCATGGCCACCTTGGCCGCGAGCCCCTTAGAGACGGTCAGTCGGCCGTTGCTCTCCAGTCTGCTGAGCCTCTGGATGTTCCTCAGCTCGCCGTCGCGAGGCTTGACGGACTGCCGCTTGACAGGCCGGTAACCAGGGGTCATGGCGATCTCCACCGCCGCGTCCTCGTCCGGGGTCTCGGACCTGGTGGTGGTGTTGCGCTCGTCTACGATCTCCAACCGATGGCCCTTGTCCCAGAGCTTGTTGAATATCCGGTTCCGGTTGGTCCTGTCCCCGTTGCCTATCCTGACCAGCAGGTTCGTGCAGGGGTACTCGCGCACGATGCGGTCTATGATGTCGTCGACGCCTTCCGGGGTGGGCGCCACCGCGCGCACTAGGACGGTCCCGTCCCCCACCGCCGCCACGCCCGGCCTGTGTCCGGGGTCGACGCCAATGCACAAGTTCTCCAGGGACGCCTCTCCATTGAGCGCCTTCAGAGCCTTGGAGACGGCCAGGTCCGGGTCTGGCTCGGTCACCAAGCGGTCGAAGGGCACCCTGGTCCTCTCACCCTCGGTGGTGATCACCACGCCCACATGGGCGGGTACGGCATCGTCGAACTCTAGCGAGACGGACTTGAGTCCCTTCTCCCTGAGCACCTCGAGCGTCTCAAAATACGTCCTCGGGTCCTCAGTCAGGAGCCCTATACGTTTCATCCGATGGTGATTTGTGGCTGTCGGGATAAATAGGTTTGGCTCAGCCGCCCCTGCCGAACCTGCTGAACACGGACTTCCTCTTGGTCCCTTTGCCGTAGTCGCCGAGCGATTCGTCCAGCTTCTTGAGCATGGATTTTTGCTCAGGGGTCAGCCTCGTGGGCGTCACGACCGTCACCTTCACGAACTGGTCCCCGTTCCCGTATCCCCTGAGGTCCGGCATGCCCTTCCCCTTCAGCCGGAGCACGGCCCCGGTCTGCGTGCCCGCGGGCACGGTCACCCTCGCTGTGCCGTCGATGGTCGGCACATCGACCTCAGCGCCCAGGGCCGCCTGGGCGAACGTGACCGGCGCCTCGACCCAGAGGTCCCTCCCGTCCCTGTCGAAGACAGGGTGGTCCTCGATGTGGATCACGATGTACAGGTCGCCCGAGGGCCCGCCGTTGGGTCCGGCCTCGCCGGCTCCCCGGATACGCAGCCTCATGCCCTCCTCCGCGCCCTTGGGTATGGACACCTGGAGTGTCGAGGTCGTCTGGACTGAGCCCGCGCCCTTGCAGTCGGGACACGGTTTCGTGATCTGCTTGCCCGCGCCCTTGCATGTCGGGCACGAGGTTATCGTGACGAAAGATGAGTAGCCTCTCTTCTGGCCCCTCTGGACCTGCCCGGACCCCTTGCATGTCGGGCAGTTCTTGACGTCCCCCGGCTTCGCGCCCATCCCCCCGCAGGTCTTGCAGGCAACGCTGTGGGGCACCCTGATGTCTCTCTCGACGCCTTTCGCGGCGTCCTCGAGGCTGACCTCGATGTCGTATCTCAGGGACCTGCCCTCTCGGGGCCCGGACCTCCTGGCGCCGCCCCCGAAGAACTGCTCGAAGATGCTGCCCCCGAACCCCTCGAAGTTGCCGAATATGTCGCTGATGTCCCCGTAGTGGGTGAAGTCGGACCAGTCG
>JBFXGF010000117.1:0-5100 GCA_050178275.1 Thermoplasmata archaeon
AACACCTCCATCAGCTGCATCACCGACGAGGTCATCGACATCGCCTCCTCGACTATGTCCCGGACCACGATCCCGTTCAGGCCGTACTCGGCCAGCCCGTCCTCGAGCTCGTCGAGCACATCCTCGTCGGCGACCCCCGTTCCCTCGACGGTGTCCACATACAGCAGGGTCTCGGCGGCCCCTGGGGCGTGAGTCTCAACCAGGTCCTTGGTCGTGAAGGCCCCGTAGATGAGTATCTGGTCCATGATGCCTATGACCTTGAGCTCCAGGCTCGTCCCGTTCGTCGTCGTCACCGTGACGGTGTCCCCGAGGTCGACATACATCGCCCCGGCGGTGAAGGAGAACATCGAGGCGACCACCGACCCGTCCAGTATCGTGAGGCTAGGGTCGTCCAGGACCGCGTTCCAGGCCTCCACGTCCGACCCGTACGCCTCGTCCCTCTGCGCGAGTGAGAACCCGCCCTCCATGAGCATGGTGTCGCTGAAGCCCACGAGGCTCCTGCTCGCGGAGACGTTACCTCCCTTCACCGAAAGGGTCACGGTGGCTACGCTGGCCGTCTCGATCCGCTCGACCGCGTCGACCCCGAGCCCGTCGTTCACATACTCGATGGCTGACGTGAGGTTCTCCTCGGGCGCCTCCCTGAGAGTGTAGCCGACTATCTCGAAGCCGCCGGAGAACTTCTCGGACAGGGTGTCCACGCTCTCTCTCTGGAACGACGCGATCATCGCGATGACGATGACCGTGAACATGATGAGCGAGAAGATGAACAGGGTGAGGCCCGTGCGGAACTTCTTGTTCATGGGGTAGCTGATGGCCGCCCTGAACACGGGAAGGAGCGTCCTCCCCCTCCCGAACGCCCTGACGAGGCCCGCGAGCATCAGGTCGCTGTTGAACATCGCCACAAGGACGCCGCCCGTGCACATCATCACGCCGGATATGATGAACATCTCGAGGTTGCCCTCGAGCGCGCCGAACAGGAAGGTCTCGATGCCGAACGGGTCCACGACGTAGTAGACCATCCAGAGCCCGGCGGCCGTGAACGGCAGCCTCGGCTTCACGAACCTGACGGCGACCAAGGCGGCCCCGAAAGAGGCTAGGGCCATGCCCGACGCCACGCCGGCCGCCTGACGCGAGGTCGCCCCCGCGTAGATGAGAAGCAGCCCGAGGGCCAGGGCGGCGAGCCCTGACGCGAAGTACTTCCTCTCGGACTTCGCCAGGATGGGTTCCGGGATGTCGCGGATCGCCCTCACGATGTTGAGCCTGCTGACGCGCCAGGACGCGAGGACCACGGTCAGCAGGGTGATCAGGAACCCCGCGACGGCCGCGAGCGCCAAGCTATCCAACTCGAAGTGCAGGGCGAACTGCAGTCCTCCTCCCCCGACCACCGCCGAGAACGCGTTAATCATCAGGAACGCTATGACCAGCCCCGCGAATGTCCCCACGACGGATGCCAAGAGCGCGTAGGCCACGCCCTCGAACACGAACGATTGCGTGAGGTCCCAGCGCTGCATGCCGACCGCCCTCGAGATCCCCATCTCCGGCTTCCGCTCCTCCGCGAGCATCACGAATATGTTGACTATGAGCGCGACGCCGGCTATGATCGTGAACGAGCTCATCAGCACGAAGAGCTGGGAGACCATGTCCGAGAGCGCCTCGGACTCCTCGACCCCGGCCCTCTTCACATCGGCGTACGTGTACTCGGTGCCATCCACTATCTCCGCCCTCAGCTCCTGGATGGCCTCGTCCGTGACGAGGTATCCGTCCTCGACCGAGCCCTCACAGGACACATCCACCACGTTGACCATGGAAGGCGCGGCGAACACGCTGTCCTGGGCGAACCCGAGGTCCACGAACAACAGGTCGGCGAACCTCCAGTTGCCCATGCCCTCGTCGAGCGCTATGGCGGACACCTCCAGGGATAGCGGCGCGGCGTTCTTCGGGTAGACGACTATGGTGTCGCCCACCTGTAGGTCCAGGCTGCCCGCGAGGTCCTCGTTCGCCACAGCCCTTCCGCCGGTTATCAGGTCGCTCGTGACCTCGCTCCCGTCAACGGTCACCAGCTCGTTCAGGGCGTTGTCCGGGTCGTAGGCGTAGATGTACATGGACGGAGTGGCCGCTCCCGAGGCTGGCTCTATGGCGGTCGCCACCTCGCGGATTGCGGGCGCGACCCCGTCGACATGTGGCAGGTCCCCGGCCTCTAATGCCTCTATCAGGTCGTATGCGACACTCTCGTTGAAGAATTGGTGCAGGCCGGCCTCGTCCTCCAGGACGATGTTTATGTCCATCTCCCCGGTGCTCTCGTAGACGTCGCCCTTGATGATGTAGTCCATGGTGTCGCCCACGACGAGCGCGGCCGAGATCATGGCGGTGGCGATAAGGAGTCCCACGACGATGATCGCGGAGTACCTTTTCCACCTGAGGATGTTCCTCAGGGCCATCTTCGCGAACACCACTCTCCTGGCGGCCAGCAGGCCGATGATCGCGAGGACGAGCACGAGGATGAATGCCATCTGTTCAAGGGCGCTCACGGGTCACCCCTCAGAATGGGGCCGGGACGAAGTCCTTCTCGATCACTCCGTCCCTCATCATCACGACACGGTCGGCCATCCTGCCGATGTTGTAGTCGTGGGTGACGACGATGAAGGTCTGGTGGTTCTCCTCGTTGAGCTTCTTGAGGAGGCTCATGATCTCCTTTGATGACTCGCTGTCCAGGTTCCCCGTCGGCTCGTCCGCGAACACGATCTCCGGCCTGTTGACCAGCGAGCGCGCGATCGTGACCCTCTGCTGCTGCCCGCCCGAGAGCTCGGATGGCTTGTGGTCCTTCCAGTCCTCCAGGCCGACGGTCTTGAGCGACTCCAGCGCCCTCTTCCTGGCATCCTTGGGCGCGGCCCCGGAGAGCAGCAGGGGCAGCTCGACGTTCTCCGCCGCCGTGAGCACGGGGAGCAGGTTGTACGCCTGGAATATGAAACCTATCTTCTCGGCGCGGTACCTGGTCCTCTCCCGGTCGGTCATCTCCGTCAGGAGCCTCCCCCGGATGAGCACCTGGCCGTCGGTCAGGTCGTCCAGGCCGGACAGGCAGTTGAGCAGGGTGGTCTTGCCGCACCCGGAGGGGCCCATGACGGCGACCATCTCGCCCTCCTTGACCGACATGTCGACACCCCTCAGGGCCTCGACCTTGACCTTCCCAGAATCGTAGACCTTCCTGAGGCTCCTAGCCTCGACGATACCCGTTCCCGGCGCAGCCTGTTCCGACTTCTCGTCCACCACGTCGAACCGCTCCCCAAGGGCGTGAGGACAACGGCCTTCAACCCCTTAGCCTGCTTGTGAGCGCCTGTGCGATATTTCAGCTTTACGTATCAGAGTCAGCGGGTCGCCGCGGCCACGCCAACCACATTTATACTCCGACGCCCATGCTCGTCCCGGAAGTCGATGCTGGACGATGTCAAGAGGATGAAGTCCCTGGACAAGAGGGACATGCTGGGCTGCGTGGAGCGCATGTCCGAGCACCTCACCGAAGGGGTCAGGCGCGGAAGGAAGGCGGGACCCCCGAAGTCCGACCCCGATAGCATAGTGGTCTGTGGAGTGGGCGGGTCCGCCATTGGGGGCGATGTGCTCAGAGCCTGGCTCTCGACCGAGTGCGATGTCCGGTGTGACGTGGTGAGGGACTACGCCCTTCCCCGTCACG
The DNA here is from genome assembly GCA_050178275.1 of Thermoplasmata archaeon. Taxonomy (GTDB): domain Archaea; phylum Thermoplasmatota; class Thermoplasmata; order UBA10834; family UBA10834; genus UBA9653. The sequence goes on from JBFXGF010000117.1 coordinate 3,686, forward strand.
TGGGTTCCCGGTCCTTGGTGATTGTCGCGAGCTATTCCGGCAACACCGAGGAGACCATCAGCATGTTCGAGGACGCCAGGGCGCGGTCCTCGAGGGTCGTCACGGTCTCATCCGGGGGCACCTTGGCGGAGATGGCCAGGTCCCTGTCCCTCCCGCACGTGGGAGTGCCGTCGGGCATGGTCCCGAGGGCGTCCTTCGGATACATGTTCGGCGCGCTCTTGGGCGTCGTCGAGCGCTCCGGTGTCGCGTCCCCGGCCAAGCAGCTAGAGGAAGGCGTCCGGGTGCTCGCGCAACTGAGCGGCTCGTGCTCGCGTGGCGTAGCGACCCAGGACAACCAGGCGAAGAGGATGGCCCACGAGCTGCACGGCTCCATACCAGTCATTATAGGCCACGGCCTGAGCGCCCCGGTCGCCAAGCGGTGGGCGGACCAGATGAGCGAGAACGCGAAGAGCATGGCCTTCAGCTCGGAACTGCCCGAGATGGACCATAACGAGATCGTCCACTGGGTATCGGACCCGAGGAGTCAGGGTTTCTCGGCGGTCTTCCTCGACCATGACTTCTCCGACAAGAGGATGGGGCGCAGGCTGGAGGCGACGAGGGAGCTCGTGTGCGGCCACGCGAGGGCGCATACGGTCAAGGCCGCAGGCAAGAGTCCTCTCGCGCAGGCCCTGTCACTCATCGCGACGGGGGACTATGTGAGCGTCTACAGCGCGACCCTCAGAGGCGAGGACCCGAGCACCACGGAGCCGATAGAGGCGCTCAAGCTGATTCTTTCGAAAAAGTGACTCTCAGCCGATAGCAGTGCGCACACAGTTCGTTCGATGGATTAAAAAAATGCATCGGAGAGGGGGGTACGTTCCCCCTCTCTTCCTCACTTGCCTTCTCTCAAAGGCGAGCCCTTCCATTCCCTTTTTCCGTTCTCCGGGGTCGGCAGTCCGTCCCCGTCGGCCGTGAGGCATCCGTTCCCACACTGAACCGTCATTGCACGCGCAATCTGTCCGCGGCGCGACCCATCCCTCTCTTCGTGCCGCGTTCCTCGACCGCTTCCTTGACCTTCTGGCGCAGGAGGTCCTTGCCCTCGAGGTAGTAGCGTTTCCTATCCTCGACCCATCCGGCAAGGGCAAGAGTGACGGCCTGCGAGATGTCCGAGGCGTCTCCGCTGGCTATGAACATCTCCACATCCTCCATCAACGCGGTCGGGACAAGGGCGCTGATCTTGTCCGAGTTCCATGTGCCCGCCTCGTCCTGGAGGTACGATTGGACGGCATCCCTGAACACGTCCGATACGCTCGTTAGGCCGTTCCTCTCCCTGATTGCCTCTAGCTCCCTGAGGTCCTCTTCGGGAAGTCTGACGTTGATGCGTGCGGTCTTAGTCGTCATTGCAATCGCGGAGCCTTGTACGACAAATTGTCGTA
>JBFXGF010000118.1:0-5053 GCA_050178275.1 Thermoplasmata archaeon
CTCTCATGCCACGACGGGCTCTACGTGACAGGCTGGCCGCCACTGATATCCATAAGCCCTGAGAACGCTACGAGGATCATAGAGGCCCTCGGGTCGGGCGAGAGCCTGACCGTGACCATGTACAGCGACATACTCAAGCTGCCTGAGCTGGCCGGGACGGGCTACAACCCCGTCGGTTACCTCCCGGGCAAGTACTACGGCACCACGAAGGACGAGTTCGTCATCTTCGGGCCGCACCACGACGCGTGGTTCCAGGGCGCGATGGACGACACCTCCGGGATGGCCGCTCTGCTCGTCGTCGCCAAGGCCATGAGGGAGGTCATGGACGAGACGGGCTGGGTCCCGGACCGGACCGTGATATTCACGTCGCATACGGCTGAGGAGTACGGCCTGGACAACACCTACTATGACTGGTGCTGGGGCGCATACTACCAGATAAACGTCGAGCACGCGGACGACTGGATCGGGAGGACCGTGGGCTACCTCTGCATGGAACTGATGGGCATGGCCGGGGAGCCGGTCTACATCAACTGCGTCCCCGAGCTCTACACATACACGAGGGACGTGCTCGCTGCCAACGTCGAGAACATGCCGTACGGGTTCACTGTGGACAACAACGCCCACACCTGGGCGGACCACTGGACTTTCTCCGCGGCGGGAGTCCCGGGACTGGAGTTCGAGACGACTAGCGAGGAGTGGGAGGAGTACTACTACCACACCCAGTGCGACGCCCCGGAGATCATCGACTACTCGTACCTGGAACAGTGCTTCGCCGTGATATCGGACCTGACAGTCGGGATGGTGACATCCACTTTCGCGCCGTACGACTTCGAGACGCTCGCGACGGACCTGAGCTCGCACCTCCTCCACGAGGAGGAGCTGTGGGGCGTCTCCGCGCTCGACGAGATATACGCCTACTTCGGGATGAGCACCGAGAACCGGGACAGGCTCCTGAGCGAGGCCGCGAGGTTCCAGGAGGACTCCGCGGCGCTCAAGGCCGCCCTAGCATCCGTCAACCCGGCCAAGGCACACGAGGTCAACACTGAGCTCATGTCGATCGTGGGCACGCTCGACACGGCCCTGATAGCCATCGGTGTCTGGGAGCAGGACTGGTACCCCTACCAGCAGCCCATCAACGACGTCTACCACCTGTGGTGGGCGCTCGAGAAGCTGTGGGCGAAGATGGACGGGACCGGGGATGACATGGGGCTCGGGACGCTCAACTGGGTCGGCATGACCTGGTACTACGCCTACTCCTCGTACGGCAACTACATGGACCAGAGGGACAGGCTGACAGGGGATAGGGTGGCCTCTTGGGGCCTTCAGACGCACTTGCAGCCCGCGGTCGACATCTGGTGGGAGTACGATGCCCTCATGAGCGTCAAGGGGTCCGATGGGCCGACCTTCGAGGATGTCTTGTGGGTCGTTCCGTCGCTCGAGGGGGTCCTGGGCGGGACCGCGCTCGCGCAGCTCGAGGACGCGTTCGTCCTGATGTGGACCGCTCTCGAGGATGCGAACGGGCAGGTGGAGGACCTCGTCGAGGACATATCGAAAGGAAGCTGAGGGCCCTCGGCGGAGATCGCTAAAACCCCTTACCCATTCTCATTTTCCGACCGACGGCCGTCGCCCGCTTCGTAGGATGTTGGTGCTCCCGCCGGGATTTGAACCCGGGTATCGAGCTTGCTCCGGCGTCTTCTCAGATGCCGCGAGAGGCTCGAATGATTGGCCGGACTACACTACAGGAGCCTGGTGCTCCAAGCAAACCGAATGTGTTACATAAACCTTTTGGGGCTCAAGACTGCTCGTCCCCCTCGGGCCAGTCGAGCCCTGGCGTCCTGAGGCCCATCTTCGCGACCGGGGGGAACTTGCGCTTGTGCGAGCTCCGTCGTATCATTTCTCGGATGCGCTCAACCTCTCCGGTGGAAGCGCCCGTCTTCTCGGCCACCTCGCGGTCGGACAGCCCCTGCTCGATGCCCTGGAGTATGACGTCTAGCATGTCGTAAGTGATGCCCATCTCGCCCTCGTCTGTCTGACCCTTCCACAGACCTGCCGATGGCGCCTTCCTGACGATCTTCTCCGGGATCCCGAGCACCCCCGCGAGCTGCCGGACCTCCGTCTTGTAAAGGTCCCCTATCGGCTCTAGGTCAGCGCCTCCGTCGCCATACTTCGTGAAGTACCCTACGAGCATCTCGCTCTTGTTCGAGGTACCGAGCACGAGACGTGATTGGGTCGCCGCGAAGTGGTACAGGACCGTCATCCTGCACCTCGCCTTGATGTTCGCGAGCGCTTTCTTGTCAGGGCGCCCGCCCACGACTCCCTTGAACGCTTCCACGGGGTCGCTGATGTCCAGGACCTCGTACCTGATACCCTCGGACCGGCACAGCTCCTCGGCGTCCCTCAAGTCCTCGTCTGGCGACTCCTTCTCCGGCATTATCAGCCCAAGGACGTGCTCATTGCCCACGGCCCTTGCCGCCAACCTGAGGACGACCGCGGAGTCGATTCCTCCGCTGACGCCCAGGACGTATCCGCTCGCGCCCGCTTTCATGAGCCTCTCGGCCAGGAACAGCTCTATGACCTTCTCGGCGTCGTCCTTGAGCGTCTGCCCCGTCATCGGCGTTGGGATGGCTTGGTCCTGATATATCGGTTATGGTGTTCGGCCATGGTCAGCGCGCTCGTCGACGGCGTTTCCAGGTCGTGCCCTCCCGAAGGCGCCAGTCGCCGGTGGGTCAGTTCCGCCTGGGGCGGATATTCTTAAATACGGACACCCTTTTGATGGTCGTCCAAGCTGAGGTGGCCCAGCCCGGTAAGGCGCGAGCCTGGAAGCTCGAATGGCGATGCCAGCGAGCTCGTGGCGCGTTAGCGCCTCGGGAGTTCAAATCTCCCCCTCAGCGCCATAACCCGTATGTACGTCCAGCTCCCTCGAGGCGGGCCCGCTCGAACGCCCCGGCAAGGATTAATTATCCAAAGATGTTTGGGCCTCTGGGCATTATGTCCGGAGGAGATGCTTCCAGGGAGAGGTCCGCACGCCCGGCCAGGGCGCCTCGCAGGATTCTCGAGGCGGAGGCGTCCTGGGTGACCTTCACGGTGCTGTTTCTGTGCACGGTCTACGTCTTTCTCAGTAGGGACGTGCTCTGGTCGGCTTTTGGCGTGACCGCCCTGACGCTCTACATACTCCCGATCATGTCCAACAGGGACCCGTTCCAGGCGCTGCCATGGGAGATGACCCTGTTGCTGTCCTCCCCGATAATCCTGCACATATCCGAGAGCTCGCGCACGCTGAGCGAGAACATAGGCTGGTGGGACAACACCGCGTCCCTGGCGTTCGCCTTCTCCTTCGCGACGATAGGGTTCCTGCTCACGCTCATGTTGGATATGTACACCAAGGTGAGGATGAACAGGGCATTCGCGTTGTCTTTCGTGGTCATCTTCACGATGGCGATCTCCGGCTTCTGGCAGATCGGGGAGTATCTGAGCGATGTATTCGCCGACACTGAGAACATCTCGTCCAACGCCCAGGTCATGAAGGAGTTCCTCTGGGTCACGGTCGGCGGCCTCGTGATGGGTTTCGTGTACGGCGCGTACATGAAGGCCATGCCCAAGTCAAGGCGCGAGGTCCTGGGGCTCATAAACTTCTGGGAGGTGCCCGATTGGAAGAAAGACTGACGCTCGTGTCCAGGGGGATGCAGGCGGTGATGGCCGCGGTCGTCGTCGCGGGGGTGGCCACGAACAACACGGCCTGGGTCCCGGCAGCGGCATTGTCGCTGGTCGTTTCCGAGGTCCCGTCCCTCCTGAAGCGGGATCTTCATCTGGTCCTGCCGATCGAGATGAACCTATGGCTCGTGCTGGCCCTGTTCCTACACGTGATCGGCGGCGTCTCTGGCTTCTACGACAACCTCCCTGGCTGGGACCATCTCACGCACGCGATGTCCTCGTCCTTCATTGCCGCGCTGGGATCCGTGGTCGTGGTCGCCCTCGACAAGTACGTGGACTCGATATACCTCCCGAGATTCTTCGTCGCCTTCTTCATCGTCATGTTCACGATGGCTGTGGGCGTGTCCTGGGAGCTGATGGAGTACCTTGTCGACGAGATCACTGGTAGTTACATGCAATACTCCCTCGCCGACACGATGTTGGACCTGCTCTTCGACTCGTTCGCCGGTTTCATCGTCGCGGCCTTCGGCGCGTACTATCTGAGGCGCGGGTCGAGGGACCGTTTCGTGGAGTCATTCCAGTTCGACGAAGCCAAGGACCGGATCGAGGCCGTTGTCACGCGGTCGAAGGGGCAGACGGAAGAACAGTGAATCCCCGACGCGACATCTCGCTCGCCCTGGTCAGGTCCTCCTTGGAGTTGACGTTCCAGAAGCTGAGCAGGCGCTCATCCACGGCCCTGAGCTCCACCTCCTCCACCCTGCGGAAATCCATGCGCTCAATGGCGTTGCCGACCTTGCCCGCGCCAAAGTCGAGCTCGTACCGGAACAGGGACATGCCCGGCTCTCTCCTGTACACGGCCACCAGGGGTTCCAGGAACCCGTTGACGACCGGCACCGCCGCGTCGTTTCCATCCGCTTTGGATTCCAGCAGGCTCAGGATGCCCGGTTTGAGGAACGGCACGTCGCACGGGACGACGGCCACGAGGTCGTGCTCCGTCAGTTCCATGGCGCACACCAACCCCTCGAGTGGTCCTCTCTCAGGGGCGCGGTCCTCCACGGTCTTCACCGACGGCCCGGTCACCTCCTCGTAGGTGGACCCGGCCCCTTCACTGACCGCCAAGACGATGTCGTCAGCCACCTCGGATAGCGCGCGCAGCACGTGCGCGACCATGGGCCGACCGCCGACCTCCACAAGGCCCTTGTCGCCGCCGATACGACTCCCCCTGCCTCCGGCCAGGACCACTCCTGAGAGCATCGGGGCGGTATCCAGATGGCCCGTAATCAACCTATCCGGCGAATCGGGAAAAAGATATTACTACCACCGACCTGTTCCGCCCACCAGAGGCTGGCGCGCAGATGTCTAAGATCACCATGGCCCAAGGGGCCGGCGGAGAGAGGATGCA
>JBFXGF010000119.1:0-5029 GCA_050178275.1 Thermoplasmata archaeon
GGCATGGAGAAGAAGGCGAAGGACAAGCCGAGCGTGGCGGGGACGACCCGCAAGTACATCGACAGGCACCCGAGCATCAGGGACTGCGTCAGCAAGGACCTGGTGAACTTCTCGTCACTTTCAAGGCTCATCATGAAGGAGACGGGCGTGACTCACGAGGAGGCCGTGCTCGCCGCCAGCAGGCGCTACGCCGCAAGGCTCTCGAAGACGGACTTCGAGGGCGACATAATGAGCGTGTTCGAGGAGAGCCGGCTCGAGCTGAAGACCCGCATATGCATCGTCGTGGCGAAGAACGAGTGGATCGTGCTCAAGAACCTCGAGGAGGTCGTGAGGAAGATACTCACGGACAAGAGCACTATGCAGGTATTGGAGAGCGCCAACGCCATCACGGTCATATCCGAGGACAAGTTCCTGCCTACGATCACGCGCGCCATAGGCGAGGACCACGTCGTCACGGTCAAGCAGAACCTGGCCGAGATAACCGTCAAGAGCCCCCAGAGGATAGAGACGACCAAGGGCGCATTCGCCTACCTGGTCTCGATGCTCTCGGAGCAGGGGATAAACCTTCTCGAGGCCGTTAGCTGCTACACCGACACGATTTTCATAGTGAATAGGGAGGACATGATGCGAGCGTTCGACATCCTGTCCGCGTGCATAGAGGACCGGGTCGTCCCGGAGAACGGCCAGTGAGCGTCAGCCCGCCACGAGGTCGTCCACGGCCTCGACCTGTTTCCTGAGCCCGGACAGTTCCTTCCTCTCCCTCGACAACGTGACGGCGGCCTCCCCGGCCTGGATGTCGACCGCCACGCGCGAGGTCCCGCCATATGAGTCCCGCCTCGATATGGAACTGTCAAGGTCCAAGACTTGCAGGTCGTGCTCGTCGAGCGTGACGTGGTGCCCAGCGGTCGCCTCGACCGCGAGCTTCTTGAAGGTGCGCGGGTCCCCCCCGGACTGCTCAGAGACATGTTGGACGATCCCATGGGCGGTCCTGAAGGGGATGCCGCGGGTTGTGAGGAAGTCGGCGAGGTCGGTCGCGGTCATCAACCCCACCTCCGCCGACTCCCTCATCCTCACCATGTCGAACTCAGCTTCTGCGAGGAAGTGCGTGAGGGCATGGAGCGAGGCCCCGACGGTGTCGAAGACATCGAAGAGGTTCTCCTTGTCTTCCTGCAGGTCGCGGTTATACGCGAGGGGAAGAGATTTCAGCATGGTGAGGATCGCGATCAGGTGACCGATTGTTCTCCCGGCCTTCCCACGGACGAGCTCGGGTATGTCCGGGTTCCTCTTCTGCGGCATCATGCTGGAGCCGCTCGAGAGTTCCCTCGGGATCTTGACGAACCCGAACTCCTGGGACGACCAGAGTATGAGCTCCTCGCAGAGCGAGGAGAGATGGACCATCAGGAGAGAGAGGGCGAAGGCGGACTCGGCCACGAAGTCCCTGTCCGACACAGAGTCGATGGAGTTCTCCGTGACACCCTCCATCTTGAGCAGGCCCGCTGGTATCTCCCTGTCTATGCCGAACGCGGTCCCCGCGAGCGCCCCGGCCCCGAGGGGGGACACGTTCGCGCGCCCGTAGCTATCGGCCATCCTCTGGAAGTCCCTTCGGAGCCTCCAGAAATGCGCTAGCAGGTGATGCGAAAGCAGGACCGGCTGGGCGTGCTGCATGTGCGTGTACCCTGGGATGATGGCCCCGCCCGCCTCGCCGGCCTTCCTGAGAAGCACATCCTGGAGAGACACGACCTCTTCCATCACCCCGACCAACGACTCGCGCGTCATCAGCCTCATGTCGAGCGCGACCTGGTCGTTCCTGCTCCTGCCAGTGTGCAGCTTCGCCCCGGAGTCGCCCACTCGTTCCGTGAGCATCCTCTCGATGTTCATGTGGACGTCCTCGAGGCGCGGGTCGAAGACAACCGCCCCCCTGTGGCATTCCCTCGCGATTCCCCTGAGGCCCGAGACGAGCTCCTCCTTCTCGCCCTTGGTCAGGACGCCCGCGTGCGCGAGCGCGTGCACGTGCGCGATGCTACCCGCTATGTCGTGCTTCCAGAGTCTCCTGTCGTATTGGACGGAGCCTGTGAACCCGAGGAACTCGTCACTTGCACGTGGCGCAGGGTCCCTCGATGACCGCGCTGTCATTCGACACACCGTTCCCGTTCGCCCGGGCCGCCTTGGCGAGCGCCCCCACTTTCGAAGGCAGGCCCCAGACGTAGATGAACCCCTTCGCGGCGGAATGGTCGAAGGCGTCGGCCTTGTCGTATGTGGACAGGGCCGTGCTGTACAGTGAGCAGGGCGACTCCCTGCCCACGACCACCGCGCTCCCTTTGTGTAGCTTGACTCTGACAGTGCCAGTTACGTTCTCTTGAGTGCTCTCGACGAAGGCGTCGAGGGCTTCCTTGAGCGGGGAGAACCAGAGACCGTTGTACACGAGGTCCGAGTAGTGCTGTTCGACGGTCTTCTTGTAGTGCAGCAGGTCCTTCGGCAGGACCATCGCCTCGAGGTCCTGATGGGCCTTGATGAGCACCGTCGCGCCCGGGGCCTCGTAGATCTCCCGCGACTTGATCCCGACGAGCCTGTTCTCGATGATGTCTATCCTGCCGACGCCGTGGTTGCCAGCGGCCTCGTTCAACGCCACTATGATGTCCAGGAGTTCCATCGGGACCCCGTTGAGCGACACGGGCTTCCCCTCGACGAAACCTATCTCGACGTAGTCTGGCCTGTCCGGGGAACCGTCCATCCCTCTCGTCCAGCCGTATATGGACTCCGGGGGCCCCTCCCACGGGTCTTCCAGCACGCCGCATTCGATCGCCCTGCTCCAGACGCTCTCGTCTATGCTGTACGGGGCGTCGACCGTCACGGGTATCGGGATGCCGTTGGCCTTCGCGTACCCGATCTCGTCCTCACGCGACATCTTCCAATCCCTGGTGGGTGCCATGATCCTCATGTCGGGGGCGAGGGCCATGATGGACACCTCGAACCGGACCTGGTCGTTCCCCTTGCCCGTGCACCCATGGGCGATCGTGTCCGCCCCGAGGCGCCTCGCCATGTCGACCAGTTTCGCCGCCATGAGCGGCCGCGCGATGGCCGTCCCGAGCGGGTAGGCGCCCTCGTACAGCGCGTTCGCCTTGAGCGCGGGCAGGACGTAAGACTCCGCGAACTCCTTCTTCGCGTCGATCACCCACGCGCGCGACGCGCCGATAGCCCTGGCCCTCCTCATCGCATCCGTGAGGTCGTCAGTTTGACCGACATCGACGGTCACGGTGACGACATCGCAGCCGTACGTCTGATTCAGCCAGTGGATTGCCACTGACGTGTCCAGGCCGCCTGAGTATGCGAGGAGTATCTTCGGCTTCTCCTTCTTCTGACCGGAGCTTTCCATGGAGTCGTCGCCTCCAGCCGTCCGATTCCATAGTGCGTATATGGGTGTGCTGACCCGGCGAGAACACCCCCCGGCGGGTCGTGTCTAATTCCGGACACGCGAGGCCCTCGCGCCCGTCCCCGCGGCCCGCCTCGGACATGACCTGGCACCAGCGTCGGACCGTGTCCAGCACGCTTAAGTATGGGCAGAATATTACTTCTCATCACGGACTGAGATACTTGCCATTCCACCGAGGACGCCATCAGGAAGAGGAGGTCAAACTGGGCCCGGACGGTCAGCCGGAGTTCGTCAGGGTGCGCCTGCCTCGAAAGAAGGACAGGGAGATATTCGGGATAGCTGACCAGCTCCTGGGCGCCTCGAGGATCAAGGTCATGTGCGCGGACGGCAAGTCGCGCATGGGCCGCATACCGGGTAAGATCAAGAAGCGCATGTGGATCAGGGAGGGCGACCTGGTCATCGTGCAGCCGTGGGACTTCCAGGACGAGAAAGCCAACATAATGTACAGGTACACGAAGACCCAGGCGATGTACCTGAGCAGGAAGAAGATGCTTCCCAAGTCCATCGACATATTCTGAAGCGCAGGGTGTTGCCGTTGCCCTACGATGCGAAGAGCCAGGGAGTGGAGAAGGCGCTTGAGCGCGTCCGCGACTCCTGGAAGATGCGCAGGAAGGACGACGACGACCGGAAGTCGTACGACGAGGTCTTCAACAAGCAGAACCTGATGCGCATATACAAGCTGATGACCGACGGCGTCGTCGACAAGTTCGACTTCACGCTGTCGACGGGCAAGGAGGGCAACCTGTTCAGAGCCAGCACCGCGAAGGGCGAGTTCGTGGCGGTGAAGATATTCAGGACATCGACCGCCACCTTCGGTGACATGTACAAGTACGTCGCTGGCGACCCCCGCTTCCACGGCGTGGGCGGGGGCAACCGGAAGAGGCTCATAATGGTCTGGGCCGAGAAGGAGTTCATGAACCTCGAGGCGCTCCACTGGGCGGGCGTGCGCGTCCCGAAGCCCATCGCGCGGAACCAGAACATCATCGTCATGGAGTACATCGGCGACGAGTCCGAGCCCGCGAGACAGCTGAGGAACGTGGCCCTCGAGGACCCGGAGAAGGTCGCCAGGAAGATATTGGACTACATGCGCCTCTCATACAGCAAGGCGTATCTGGTCCACTGCGACCTCAGCGAGTTCAACATACTGATTCTCGCCGGGGAGCCGGTCATCATCGATGTCGGCCAGGCTGTCCACAGGGACCACCCGAACGCGCTTGAGTGGCTCAGGCGCGACTTGAACAACATCGCAAGGTACTTCAGAAAGAAAGACGTGGAGATAGACGTCGAGGCCGAACTGAGGGAGATAACGAAGCGATGACACAATCGGTGAGGATACCCGCGGACCGCGTCGGGGTGCTGATTGGCAAGGGCGGGGAGACGAAGACCGCCCTGGAGCGCAGGACCGGCGTGCGCCTCTCCATAGATTCCGAGGAGGGCGACGTCGAGATAGACCACACGCATGCCCCGGACCCGGCGATGGCGCTCGCGGTCCAGGATGTCGTGGTCGCGATAGGCCGGGGGTTCTCCGCGAAGAAGGCGCTCGAGCTGCTTGACGAGGACATCTTCCTCGAGGTCATAGACATAAGGGACTATGTGGGC
>JBFXGF010000120.1:0-5025 GCA_050178275.1 Thermoplasmata archaeon
ATCTGCTCCTCGATCGTGGCCATCTACTGCTCTCAGGGACTAACATCGTCCCGGTAGATATGTGTTCCAGCGGTCCCGTCTATGGCCTCCGAGAGCTTGTCGATCGAGGTTATGATGACCTCCTCGCCGCCGCCCTTGAGGAAACGTATGGCGGCCTCGACCTTCGGGCCCATGCTCCCCGGAGGGAACTGTCCCGCGTTGAAGAAACCACGGATCTGGGATTCGGAGACCTTCTTGAGCGGCCTCTGAGTGGGCTTGCCGAAATCGGCGAACACGTGCTCGACGTCCGTGGCTATCACGAACAACGACTCCTTGATGTTGTTCGCGAGCATGGCCGCGGCGAGGTCCTTGTCCACGACGGCCTCCACGCCGACGTACCTGTCATCCTTGAAAACGACCGGGATGCCGCCCCCGCCGCAGGCTATGACCACCTCGGACTGGTCCCTGCCGCCGAATATGAGCCTCCTGACGGGCTTGCTCTCCACTATCCCTATCGGCTTCGGGGAGGGGACGACCTTCCTGTAGCCTCCCCGCTTCTTGTCGAGGACCATCTTCCAGCCCTTCTCCCGCTCGAGGTTCTTGGCGTCCTCCTCGCTGTAGTACTGGCCTATCGGTTTGGTGGGGTCCTGGAACGCGGGGTCGTCCTCGGACACTATGACCTGCGTGATGAGAGAGACCGCGACCTTGTTCATATGCCTCCGGGCGAACTCGGAGTTGAGCGCGTTCTGGAGCATGTAGCCTATCTGCCCCTGACTCTGCGCGACGCACACGTCGAGCGTCATCGGATGCACCTTGTCCTTGGCCAGGTCGTTCCTGAGGTAGAGGTCGCCCACCTGGGGGCCGTTCCCGTGGGTGATCACGATGTCCCTGCCTGCCTGGATGATGTCCGTAAGGGCCTTCGCGGTCGCCAAGGCGTTCCTCAGCTGGTTGTCGAGGGTGGCCTGCTCGCCTGCGCGCAGGATGGCATTGCCTCCGATGGCTAGGACCGCGGTCTTCAACGCTGGGGCCTCCTCACAAAGGAAGGCGTCCATTGGATATGACCCTATATAACTGTTCTTGAGGGGCCGGGGACAAGCCTGGGCGGCCACCGGCCCTCGAACCAAGTGTATTTATGGGAAAACCGGATTGCCTCAGGATATGGAGCAGGGGCAGGAGCCTTTGGTGTTCCCGCAGAATATCATCAAGGCAGTGAACGACCTCTTCGAGAAGTTCAAGAAGAAGCCCGTGCTCACCATACCCGCGGGCGCCGCGCTCGCGGGACTCGTATACTACCTGTTGCTGACCTACGCGATGGGTTCGTGCCTCGTGACCATGCTGCCCGCGTTCATCATACTGGGCATATTCTGGTTCCTCGGCGTCAAGAGGGGGAGGTTCCTGCTCCTCGCGGGGGCTGTCGCGTGCGTCGCGCTCATGCTCGTCTCGGCCTTCTTCTTCGTCTCGATGTACACGAACCTCGAGCCTACGATCGCGTACAGCGGCGACGACGCGATGGTGCTCAGGGACGGGGTCGTCACTCCCTTCGAGGGCGACGATCAGACAGCCTTCAACTTCACTCTCAGCGTGTACGTCAACGAGTCGGTGACGATACAGGAAGTGAAGGTCGTCATCGTGGACATGATATACGGCGACAGCAGGAACGAGACGATGCTGCCGGGCCCGCGCGACAACACGACGGCCCAGTACTACTACACGACGACCGTCTCCGACTCCATCAACGGTTTCTTCTTCTGGGCCAACGTGAGCGGTGCGTGGCACCTCGCCTCGTACCACGAGGACGGGAACGACCTGAGCGCGACCGGGCCCATCCACACGGACACGCTCGAGATAACCAAGATCATGCTCTACCTTTCCGCGGTGCAGGCGTTCGTCCAGTACTTCGTGATATACGTGCTCCTCGTGGGCATGATATGGTGGACCCGCAGGGCCCGCAGGCTGAGAGCGGAGCAGATGGAGAAGTGGGAGGCAAAGCGCAGGGAGGAAGAGGCGAAGACCCCCAAGGACGACGCCAAGGTCCCGAGCCTGGCGAAGGCGATGGGGCTCGAGGCGGACGACTCCTTCGTGTGCTCCGAGTGCGGCGCGGACGTCCCCGGCGACGCGACCGTCTGCCCAAGGTGCGGCGAGAAGTTCGAGTGAGCTGGAGCCCCTTCCCGGACGGGCGGCCATCTGGCCGAGGCTTTGACGCGGGGTTCGACGCGGCCGATTGTGTTTTTATAGCGCTCCCTCGCTTCCTCACAGTGGCGTCGACCTGGGGAAGGTGGTCGATATGGGGGATATTCGCGCAACGATCGCTTACTTGCCGATCGGGATCGGTCTCATCCTAGCGGTTGCGGGATGCTCGTCTGCCAACCCGATAATAGTGCCGCCGACAAGCAGCCCCACGAGCGGCGTATATGAGTTATTCCTGACGAACATGCCCTTGGACCTGCTGCTCTTCTCCGCCCTGTTCCTCCTGATCCTCTGGAGGATGGGGTCTCCGCTCAGAGCCACGCCAAAGAGGGGGAGCGTGCTGGTCTCCCAGGTCGCCGTCTCGGGCATCGTCATCGCGGCCGTCGGGGCCCTGATCGACTTCTATGTGTTCTTCACGTACTACGAGTGGGACGGGGGGGCGCATGGCGGGTACTACCCCGTCTATCTGATGGCCATAGACTATCTCGTGGTCGCGGCGGCCTTCGTCTTCATCTCGGTCTGCGCCGTCTCACTGCTCATAACGAGGCTCAGGTTCGTGCCTTCCCTTATCATGGCGACAGTCATCACCGGGTTCAACATCTTCGCTTGGCCCATCGGGAACTATGGGGTGCTCGTGGAAGGAGGGGATGCCATCGTGATGCTCGCGGGTCTCGCGTTCCTGTTCGTCCCTCCCATCATGTTCGGGATAGGGCATCTGCACAAGAAGGGGGCGCTGTCATGAGGCTCACGGCCAGCGTCCTGGGCGTTGTGGGGGTCGCGCTGGCCTTCGCGAGCCTGCTGCTGCCTTGGGTGGTCATAGAGTTCGCGGAAATGACCTTCGAGCACCCACTCACGGACTTCTACATCTACCTTGGCTCGACGGACGAGGTTGGGAGGTTTGCGTACTCGACCGCGCTCTACATCTTCGTCATTGGCCTCGTCGTGTCCATCTACTCGCTCCTTGGAGGATTCATCACTCTAGCGGGCACCTGCACCTTCGCCTTGGGCGGCCTGTTGAGCCGCGACCTCACCTGGGCGTTCGGGGAATCCGATGGGGTCACCGCATCCCCCGGAATCGGGCTCTACTTGGCGCTCGCGGCCTCGCTCATCATCATCGTCGCGATCAAGTACCCCGTGGATCTCGTTAGCGGCAAGGGCGAGCCCCGGCCGAGGTTCCGGACTTGGGGCCTGAGCCGGAAGTAGGCGCGAGAGTGGACGTTGGGGCTCTCTGGCCATGCCGAGAATGGTTCAACATGTTTTTATGCCAGGACGCCGTTTGACCGCACGGGATGCACATAGCTTAGGTGCATGAATGCTTCACGGGCGGAGGCACGGTTGATTGGCATCTATAGCACATGAACTCGCGAAGAACCAGAAGGAGATATCCGTCTCCGAGTTCTTCGAGAAGAACAAGCAGATACTCGGGTTCGACTCGCTGACGCGCGCGCTCATCACCTCGGTCAAGGAGGCCGTGGACAACAGCCTCGACGCATGCGAGGACGCGAGCATCCTGCCCGAGCTCACGGTCAAGCTCGACAAGATAGACAACACCGAGTACAGGCTCACGGTGGAGGACAACGGCCCCGGGATAGTGAAGGCCCAGGTGCCCAACGTCTTCGCGAGGCTCCTCTACGGCTCCAGGTTCCACACGAGGGCGCAGAGGAGGGGGCAGCAGGGGATAGGGGTCTCGGCCGTCGTGATGTACAGCCAGCTCACGACCGGTAAGGCCGCGACGGTGAGGTCCAAGATATCGGACGAGGACACCGCCTACGAGGTCGACCTCATCCTCGACACCAAGAAGAACAAGCCCGACAAACTCAGGGAGGACAGGGTGATCTGGGAGAAGGAGCACGGCACCAGCTTCCAAGTCCACCTGAAGGGCAAGTACATAGGCGGGAAGCAGTCGGTCTTCGAGTACCTCAAGGGCACGGCCATAGTGAACCCACACGCGAAGATCACCTTCGTTCCCCCCGACGGCGCCACGGTCGTATTCGAGCGCGCGTCGGACCAGGTCCCGCCGCCCACGAGGCCCGTGATGCCGCACCCCGAGGGCGTGGAACTGGGCGAGCTCCTGAGCATGGCCAAGTACACCGACTCGCTCAGGGTGACCAGCTTCCTGAACTCGGAGTTCTCCAGGATATCCAACAGGGTCGCGAAGGAGATATGCGACCTCGCGGGCGTCCCGCCCGAGCAGAACCCGAAGAAGCTCACCCTGGAGCAGGCCGGCGCCGTGCTCGAGGCGATCAAGAAGGTCAAGATCATGGCCCCCGAGACGGACTGTCTCTCGCCGATAGGGGAGACGCTCATCCGGAAGGGCCTCAAGAACGTCCTGGGCGAGGTGAAGGCCGAGTTCTACGCGCCCCCGATCACCAGGGAACCCAAGGTGTTCGCCGGCAACCCGTTCATAGTCGAGGTCGGGATAGTCTACGGGGGGCAGCTGAGCAAGGACGAGCCCGTGCAGATACTGAGGTTCGCGAACCGCGTGCCGCTCATGTACCAGCAGGGCGCGTGCGCGACGACGCAGGCGATAGAGAACGTGGACTGGAGGCGGTACGGGCTCGAGCAGAGGGGCGGCCACGGGATACCTTTCGGCCCGGCCATCATCATGGTCCATCTGGCGTCCACCAAGATACCGTTCACGTCCGAGTCGAAGGAGGCGGTCGCGAACATCCCGGAGATCAAGGAGGAGATCGAGCTCGCCCTCAAAGCCTGCGCGAGGAGGCTCAAGACCCACCTGAACAAGGCCGAGAAGAAGAGCAAGGCCAAGGTCAAGTTCGAGATCGTCCAGGACATAATACCGATGATAGCCGAGAAGAGCGCGAAGATAGTAGGCAAGCCCGTGCCGAAGCTCGCGGGGAC
>JBFXGF010000121.1:0-4968 GCA_050178275.1 Thermoplasmata archaeon
CAGTTTGAGCTTCTTGTCGGTCCTCTTCGGCTGGGCCGCGACCTTGGCCGCCCGCTTGCTCTCGAAGTCGTTGTCCTTGAACGTGACCTGCTGCGCGCCGCTCACGAGGGACTTCTGGTCCCACCCGAAGGAGTCCGTCACCCTCGAGATGGTGGCCGAGAGCCTGGTCGCGTAGTACCTGTAGTCTGGCCGGGCCGTGAACTCCCTCCCCTGGACCCAGGGCTCGACCTCGTTCGGGGACTTCCGCCCGTCGGTGACGACCCACGAGACCTTCATGCCCGGCTGGAACTCGTACCCCATCTCCTGGAGCTTCTTCGCGGCCCTAACGTTGACCATGCGGTCGCCCGCCTTGTACGAGTCGAAGTCCCTGACCGTGCGGGATATGACCAGCCTCGACGCGTCGACGTTGCCGGCGACCAGGTCGTCTATGACCTTCCGGGTGTAGGCCACGGCCCCCTCGTTGTCCCCGTCCAGGACCTTCTCGAACACCGTCTGGAGCGTCTCGCTCTGAAGGTCGAACGAGTCGGTCCTGCGCATCTCGTACCCGCGGACCACGAGCTCCTTCCTCGGCCAGACCATGCGGCCGACATACCTCTTCTTCATCCCGTGGGAGAAGAACGGCTCCATGATCTTCTCGAACTCGAGGACCATGCCGCCCTTCGAGAACCGCTCGGCGATCTGCTGGCCGAACTTGATGGACGCCTCCAGCTCCTTGTGGGGGGACAGGAAGAACACGGAGTCGGTGTCGGAGTAGATGACCTCGAGTCCCTCGGACTCCAGCTTCCTGATGAGGTCCTTGGTCGCCTCCCTCGCGAACGCTGTTATGCTCGCGCCTATCCTCGGGTCGGTGAACCTGTAGAAGGAGGACGCGAGCACGCCGTAGAACGAGTTCATGAGTATCTTGATGGCCTCTTGGAGGCCGTTGTAGTAGTCCGCCTCATCCGGGGTCTTCGCCTCCCTCATGGCCTTCTTCGAGATCGCCCTCTCCCTCATGAGGTCCTCGAGTATGCCTGGCAGCAATCCTACGCGAACGTCCTTGTCGAGGAACCTCGCGCCCGTGGGCGAGACGATCGTGCCGTCGGGGTGGAGCGTCGTGAAGCAGATGTTCTTCGATATGATGGTGCTCGGGTACATGCTCCTGAAGTCCAGCGTCAGGACCCAGTGGTGCAGGCCCGACTTGATGTCGTGGACGTACCCGCCCTCGATGGCCTCGGTGTCCTCGTAGTTCCTCGTGGTCATCGGGACGGCGACGCCGTTCCTGTCCGCGATCCGGATGAGTATGGAGTCTATGAGCTGCGAGGTCGTCCCGTTCACGACATCGTCCAGGGGCAGCTTCGACACGGCGGCCAGGTCCATGTTCCGGTTCAGTATCGCTATCTTCTCGAGCACCCTGAGCGCCAGGTGCGCGTCGTGGGCGCAGTACCTCATGACCTTGTCCTTGTCGGACGCCCACTCCTCGTCCATCTTCTTCGGGTCGACGTCGTGCTTCTCCTCGCCCAGGAGCAGCTTCGAGACGGCGTTGAGGGTCTCCTGCTTGGGCTTCATCACCTTCTTGACCGCCCACCACGCGTCTATGATCACGCGGCCCTCGCACCACCAGAACCGGTTGTTGTACTGCTGTATCTTGCCCGGGAACCTGCCCCACGACAGCTCCGGCCCCTTCAGGGCCTCCGTCCGCTGCAGTATCTGCGGTATGTCGAACCCGTCGATGTTGTACCCGGTGATGACGTCCGGGTCGGTCTCGTTGATGTAGTCCGTGAAGCCCTTGATCATGTCGACCTCGTCGCCCTCGAAACACCTGTTCTCGACCTTGTCGCCGTCCTTGACGACGCAGCATATGGTGAATATCTTGGGCTCCTTGAGGCTCGTCTCTATGTCGAAGCTGAGCACCCTCAGGCTCGGCCTGAAGGGCTTGATGGTCTCGAACCTGTCCGCCCGCACGGCGACATCTGTCCTGTAACGGTCGTCACTGAGCTCCTCGCCGAACACGCGCACGCACGAGCCCAGGTCCAGGTCGTACATGAACCTGAAATGGAAGGGTATGTCCGCGGCGAGCACGGTGCCCTTCTGCATGACCTGGCCCCTGATGTCGGGGACCAGCCACGGGTATGTGACGACCACGCGCTTCGCCTTCTTCCTCTCGCCCTTGAAGAGCAGCTCGCCGTCCTCCATCCGGACGACCCGCGGGTCGTCCCCCAGTATCCCGAGGACCTCCTCGGACGGCTCGAGCACGAAGAAGTACGGCTCGAACCCGGTGTACCTGATGGCGACCGAGCGCCCGTCCTCCGTCTTGCCGTACAGGTGGATCGCGAGGTCTCCACCTCCCTTCGAGTAGGTGACACATATCAGCCTTACGTCCCACTGTCCCATCCTGATCATGCCTTCGCGACTATCTTGATGACGTCCCCGTCCTTGAGGACGTGGTCGTGCCCTATCACCATGTGGGTCCTTCCGTCCACCGCCCGGATGAAGTTGTCCCCCAGGTCCGTGTGCACCTTGAACGCGAGGTCCTTGGCGTTCGTCCCCCTGCGCATGAGGTACGCGTCTGGCAGGACCCTGCCCTGCTTGTCCGACCACTTGTGCTCGTCCTCGACCGGGTACACGACCATGAGGTCCAGCACCTTGAACACGACATCCTCCAGGATGGCCTGCACGCCCGTGCTCGTGTGCTCCTTGAGCCAGGACGACATCCTATCGAGGGCCGCGAGCTGGTTCGCGTTCAGCTTCGACCTGTCCGCGACCTCGAACGACCCGCTGCCAGGGATGTACGATATCAGGTTGGCCTTCGAGGCGCGCCTCAGGGCCAGCTCGTACTCCGCGCTGGTCGCGACCACCGGGTACCCGGTCGCCTTGAGCCGCTCCAGGTTCTCCGGGGGCGCGATGTCCGCCTTGTTCGCCGCTATGATCATCGGCTTGCTGATCTTCTGCAGCGACGAGCAGTACCTGAGCAGCTCCGGCTCCCCCCAGAGGGTCGGGTCAGCCTCGATCGCGGACTGCCTGAACGCCGCCAGTATCTGGTGCTCTGTGATCGACAGGCCCGTGAGCTTCTCGTGCAGCATCTTCTCGAGCTTGGTGCCGGTCAGCTTCGCCTGCTTCGCCATCTTGGCGAAGTGCTTCTCGAGTATCCCGTACAGCCAGTATGTGATCTCCCTCTCGAGGAAGCTGACGTCCAGGGTCGGGTCGTGCGTGCCCACGCCCACCGGGTTCCCCTCGAAGTCGGTCCCCCCGCTCGCGTCGACGACGTGTATGAAAGCGTCCGCCTGCCTCAGGTCGTCCAGGAACTTGTTCCCGAGGCCCCTCCCCGCGTGCGCGTCGGGCACGAGCCCCGCCACGTCGAGCACCTCGATCGGGACGAACCTGGTCCCGTTCTCGCAAAGTGAGTTGTTCGGGTTGCACGGCTTGCCGAAGTCCGTGTGCGGGCAGGGGCTCCGGACATAGCCCACGCCCTTGTTCGGCTGGATCGTGGTGAATGGATACGACGCTATCTGGGCCGTCGCCAGCGTCAGGGCCGTGAAGAAGGTCGATTTTCCGACATTGGGCTTGCCTACTATGCCTACCAGCACTTTGCTCCCCCGGGCTCAATACCCATCTGCATAGAAAAAGATGAGTGTGCGTCCGCCGGATGTGCTTCGCCCCGTGGCGGTCAGACCCGCCTGGGCATATCGTCCTCTCACCGCGTGTGTCACGGGACACCGGCCCGCCGGGGCCCTCTAGTTCACATTTCGGGCGTATCATTGCAGTCGCGCCGCGTGACCTGGTCCGATGGCGCTTGAAGACCCAGATAGACACTGGCGGACCCCGGCCCGACGCACATCTTTACGGATACCTAGTCAAGGGATTTATACGGGGTCCACAGTGCGTCGTCCCATGGAGACCGCTATCATACTCTGCGAGGACGGCTTCGGGAAGACAAGGGGCAAGACGGCCGCGGGCCTGGTCAGGCACTCGCTGAGGTTCAAGATACTGGGGATCGTTGACAGCAAACAGGCGGGGAAGGACGCGGGCGAGGTCCTCGACGGCAAGGAGGTCGGGACGCCCATCTTCGCCTCGGTCGAAGAGGCCCTCAAGAAGCTGAAGGAGAAGCCCAAGTGGATGATCATCGGTGTCGCGACCATAGGCGGCATGCTCCCGCCGGAGTTCAGGGAGCCCGTCAAGGTCGCCATCTCGAACGGCGTCAGCATCCAGTCCGGCCTGCACGAGTGGCTGGGGAACGACAAGGAGTTCGCCCCCCTCGCGAAGAAGCACGGGGCCCAGATAGTGGACATCCGGAAGGAGAAGCCCCTGGAACAGATGCACTACTACAGGGGCCTCGCCGAGAAGATGGACTGCATCAGGATACCCGTTCTGGGGACCGACGCTGCGTCCGGCAAGAGGACCACGGCGGTCATACTCACGAAGGAGCTGAACGAGCGGGGCGTCAAGACCGCGTTCGTGGCGACGGGCCAGACGGGCCTGCTCCAGGGCTCGAAGTACGGCATACCCCTGGACGCCATCAGGGGGGACTACGTCGTCGGGGAGCTCGAGAACGCCATCCAGGAGGCGTACGCGAACGAGAGGCCGAAGATCATCATCGTCGAGGGCCAGGGCGCCCTGAGCCACCAGGCGTATGTCACGGGCTCGAGGGCGATCGTGAGCGCGTCCAGCCCCAACACCGTGGTGCTGCAGCACGCGCCGGGCAGGAAGTACAGGAGCTACCACGCCGACGAGCTGCACCTGCCGAACGGCACGATAGACAGGGAGATGGAAGTGATCAAGGTCTACGCGCACACGGACGTCATAGGCATCGCGGTCAACCACGAGAACCTCACAAGGCAGGAAGTGGAGAAGCACATCGCGGATTATGAGAGGAAGTACGGCGTGCCGGCCTGCGACGTGCTCGTGGACGGGCCCGGGAAGCTCGCGGACGCCATAATCAAGCGGTTCTTCCCGAAGAAGGACTGAGCTCGAGCAGCGCGTCGGCCATCTCGC
>JBFXGF010000122.1:0-4958 GCA_050178275.1 Thermoplasmata archaeon
CTTCACGCCGACCCTCTTCGTGGACGAGGTCGTGATCCCGGACACGACCTTTCTGAGGACGTCGCTGAGGTTCACGAGCACGAAATCGTCCTGGTCCATGATGCCGATCTTGGTCAGCTTCCTCACGTTCTCTATCAGCTTCGCGTTCTCCCTGATCAGGTGCAGCGACTTCTCGAGGGGCGCCTTGGCCGAGTGCGGGAGGTCCTTCTCCTTGTAGACCATCTCCACGTAGTTCAGCGTGGCGAAGTTGTAGTTGTTGATGTCGTGGAACATGAGGTCGTTGAGCATCTCGATCTCCTTCTTGGCGTCCTGGAGCTTCGAGACGAGCTGGGCGTTCTCGAGGGCCACGGAGGCCTGCTGCGCGAACAGGAGGCCGGCCTCGAGGTCGTTCTGGGTGAATACCTGCCCCCTCTCCCTGTACAGCTCGAGCACGCCGATGACGATCCCCCCGGAGCCAGTGAGCGGTATCGCGAGCATGGAGTTGTGCTCGAGCGGGACCCCGGGGATGTCCGCGGACCTGGGGTCGGCGTCGACGTCGTCCACGAACTCCGCCTTCCCGGTCCTGGCGACGAGTCCGACGATGCCCTCGTCGAGGCCGCCCGCGCCGGCGAGTATCTCGTCCGGGTACCCCCCGACGGCGTACACCGGCTGCACGAGCTTCTTCTGCCAGTCCACCACGTAGAACGAGAGGTCCTTGTACCTCACGACCTCCATTATGTGCGATGATATCGCGGCGTAGATGTGCTCCGTGTCTATGGCCTTCTGGAGCTCTACGCTGGACCTCACGAGCGCCTCCTGGAGCCCGACCTTTGTCTCGAGCGAGGCGAACAGGACCATGTTATCGATCATGCTCCCGAGCAGGTCCGCGACCATCTGGAGGGCCTCGGCGCTGCTCCAGTCGTACTCGGCCTGCTTCGAGTGCAGCAGGTTCATCGAGCCCAGGACCCTCCCCCTCGACGTGAGTGGGACTGCCATCAACGAGCTGAGTGCGCCCATTTCCATCACGCCGAACTCGGTGAAGAGCTTCCTCCCAGCCTCCTTCTCGACGATGATCGCCTTGCCGCCGAACCTCAGTTTCTCGACGATGCTGCCTTCGTAAGGCACCTTGCCGAGCGAGACGGCCATCTCCGCCTGCTTCGAGTCGGGTACGAAGACCTCGACATGCCTGCCCTTGTCCTCGGCGACGCCGAGGCACATGGAGTCGAAGTCCAGGAGCTTCCTGAGCTCCTCGGAGACCCGGGTCAGGACGGTCCGGACGTCCTTGTGCGTCCCGGCGAGCTTGGCGATCTTGTTCATGATGTCGATCCTGAACGCCTTCTCCCTCAGCTCGTTCTCGACGCCCTTTCTGGTGCTTATGTCCCTCGCGACGGCCGCTATTCCAGCGTGATATCCCTCGTCGTCCCTGATGGCGCACGCGGTCAGGGAGGCCACGAGCACCTTGCCGTCCGCGCGCTTGAACTTGATCTCGTAGTCGTGGATCGGGCTGCCCTGCTCAAGGAGCGAGATGAGCGCCCTCCATTCGAGGGACCTATCAGAGACGTCCTTGGCGATGTTCCTGGAGCACATGGATTCGTGTTTGTAGCCCAGCATGCGGGCGAACGCGGGGTTGGAGAACAGGATTTCTCCCGACTTGTCGCATACGAATATCCCATCGAGGAGCACGGACGCGAGCTTCTCCGTGTCCCACTTATCGACGCCCATGAAGTCCCCACCGGGAGCGGCGGCCCCGCTCCATTCCGCGAATCCGGCGCATACGGGGGCATGCGCCTGTGGCACCTGAAGAGGTTGCGCCTGATAAAAACGTTGTCAAAGGGGCGATGGGGCAGCGTCTCCGGCATGGGACAAACAATATCAACCAATTAGTCGATTTCGAGGCGGTGGGTGAATGGAGTCGAAGATGCACAAGCTGTTCTTGACGCGCTGCGACGAGAGGCCGGAGGGGGGGATGGTCAGCGCGGCGGAGTGCGGCGCGTGTCCCCACGGGAGCGTGGTCGACAACAACTCCCGGGTGATCTGCTACGGGGCCACGAAGTTCTTCTACGTCCCGTGTTACTACGAAATGAAGTCCTCAGCGACGGTGAGCGAGTGCGAGGCCTGCCCTTGGGGCGTCGTTTCGGACGACCGCTCGAGGGTGTTCTGCAACAGGATCTGAGCGCCGCGGGCGGGACGACCAGCCAGTACCCATCTGCGAAATCAGGTCAACAGTATTATATATCGAGTTTCGACAATACTTGTCTCGGATGGGATGCGTCGATGACGTCATCATTAGCTTCAGGTGTCACCTTTTCGGTTGACGTCAGGCCAGGCAATGTCTACCTCGTCGAGGAGAGACGGCCTAGGGCGAGCTACGAGCTCTTCGAGCAGGTCCTATCGTCCGGCAGCGCGGGGCTGGTCATAACCCGCGACTTCCCGAAGAAGCTCCTGAGCGAGAAGGAGCTGGACAGCTGCAAGATCGTCTGGATGACCAACCTCGTTGGCGAGGGGCGCGTCAACCCGACCGCGATCGGCATACTCATGAGCCAGGTCCGGACGTTCATCGAGTCCCAGAAGCGGACGGCCGTCGTTATCGACGGCCTGGAATACCTGGTCTCGCTGAACACCTACGACCGCATGCTCCAGTTCATGCACCAGCTGAGGGACCTCGTGGTCACGAACGACTGCGTGCTCATAGTCCCGGTCGACCCCAGGACGATGTCCGAGCGCGAGATCGCCCTGCTCGAGAGGAGCATGGAGGTCGTCGTGCCGAGGGCGGAGCCGGAACTCGGCGAGGAGCAGATAATCAGCTCGACCCCGGGCGAGATACGCCTCATGGACATCGAGCCGAGATAGACTTTTAAGCGTCAAATTCAAAACTCGCCCGTGGGAGCAGGCCTCTTTAGCGAGAATCTCCTATGAGCGGCCCCAGCTTGTCGCCGAGCTCCCCGACATCGCGCGCGACCATGAAGGCCCCCGCGTCGAGGAGTTCCCGCTCGGGGACCTCCCCGGTCATGACGCCTATGAACGGTACCCCGGCGTTCTCGGCGCAGCTCGCGTCTATCGCGTGGTCCCCGACGAAGAGGGTCTCGTCCTTGCCCACGCCGAGCGCTTTCACGAGCCTGAGGTACGAGTCCGGGTACGGCTTCGGCCTCGTTTCCGAGTTCCGGCACTCGATCGCATCCACGAACCCGTCAATGCCCGTCCTGGCCATCGCCCTCCTGGCATAGGCCTCGCAGCCCCTGGTCAGCACGCCGACCTTGACCCCGGACGCCTTCAGCCAAGACAGGGTATCCGCGGCGCCCGCTATCGGGGCCGTTTCATCCACCTTCTCGAGCTCGACCGCGTCCATGATCCTGTCGAGCTCCGCCAGCATCCACCTCACCGTCTCCTCGGGGGTCCCCTTCTTCCTGACGCGCGCCTCGAACCTGTCCAGGATGGTCACGATGGTCTCGGACGGCAGGTAGAGCGCCCGGTCCTCCCCGAACTCGGCGATCCGGTCGAGCACCAGCCCCTTGAACTTGAGGAAGTCGACCGTGGACACCACCAGGGTGTCGTCCAGGTCGAACACGACCGCCCTCAGAGGCTTGGAGGGCTTGATCACGGATTCGTCGCTGGCTCGCATGGGTCTTCCGCCCGAGGAATCGTTCGCCCCCGGATAAAGCTTCCTGGCCAGGGCCGTCGGGATTGTTATCACGGCTGATTCTAACGAGAGAGGGTATATGAGGCGTGTTCGCCCCTCTCAGTCTCAAGAGATAGGAAGAGGGAAACAAGGATTTTCCTTCTGGCCCGGCATCAGCCACTCTCCTCCCCCCCCCAAACCCCCCGATCGGGCCCAACCCCTCTTCCTTCTCCGTTCCCTCATTTCTGCACGCTCAATACCGTAGCCCGGTCCAGTCCCGTGTTCCAGCGAAGCGCCTAAATAGGCACATTCCTCTCTTCGGCACGCACGGCGAGCGCCCGGAGGGCGTATCCCGCCCCGAGCTTTGGCCGTGCGGACACGGTGTGGGCTTGACAGCGACCAAGAGGAAGACGGCAGCCCCTGAGGACCCCGACCTGGGGCATCTCAAGGCGGAACTCGTCAAGATAGCCAAGGAAGCGAAGGGGCAGCTCGGACTCTACGTGAGGCACGTGGAGTCGGGCAAGGAGGTCGCGGTCGACGCCGACAAGATCTTCCCGCTCGCGAGCATCTTCAAGCTCGGCGTGATGGTCGAGACGTTCCGACAGGTGGAGGAGGGCTCGATAACCCTCGACGAGAGGATAGAGCTCGAGCCGAAGCACTACTGCATCGGCGAGGGCGTCCTGCAGTACATGGCGCCCGGGCTCATGCCGACCGTCGGGGACCTGCTCGCGCTGATGATCATATCGACGGACAACACGGCGTCCGAGATGCTCTGGAAGCGCATAGGCATCCAGAGGGTCAACATGATGATGAGGGAGCTGGGGCTCGCGAAGACGTCCATATACATACCCTACAGGGAGAGTTTCCTCATGTCCATGGGCGTCGGCCCGTTCAAGAACATGACCATCCCCGAGGCCGCGAGGAAGTGGAAGGGGATGTCCAACATGGAGCGGATGAAGGCGCTGAACGAGACCGAGCGCGAGTCCGCCGGCCTGTCGATAGACGACTTCAGGCAGAAGTACGAGCGCATATACGGCTCCAAGGCCGAGAAGAAGCTGAAGCTCCAGAGGGTGTACGACGAGGCGTTCGACAACCTCGGGACCCCCCGGGAGATAGGGATGCTCCTCGAGAAGATATTGAAGAACGAGGCGGTCTCGCCCAAGGCCTCCGAGAGCATGCTCAGGCTATTGATGAAGCAGAAGGACGAGACGGCCATGTCCTACCTTCTATCACCCGACATCCCCGTCGCCCTCAAGTCCGGCACGACGGCCGCGTCGCTCACGAACGCGGGGATCATATTCGTCTCCCCCACCTCGCACGTCGTGCTCTGCACGTTCTTCAAGAAGGTCGAGGAAGGGTATTT
>JBFXGF010000123.1:0-4955 GCA_050178275.1 Thermoplasmata archaeon
GATCCATGTGTGCGACGAACCCCACTGATGTCTTCGTGAAGAAGGGCGACGACCAGAAGACCGCCGAGAAGCTCATAGAGAACGGCTACACGTTCACCAAGGTCTCGAGGGCCAACGAGAAGACGCTCAGGAGCGTCGAGAAGCTCATAGGCGAGAGGAAGCTGAAGAGCGTCCTGGCTGCAGTGAAGGTCAAGGACAGGGCACCCAAGAAGAAGAAGGAGAAGCCCCTGAAGAAGCTCAAGATCGAGAAGAAGCAGGTCCCGCTGAAGGTCCAGCGGTCCACCCCGTTCGAGATCAAGCTGAAGAAGATGGTCGACGACATGGGCAGGAAGCTCCCCTGGGAGGTCCTGCACGAGATCGCGGCCAGGCTGGACGGAGCGGAGATACCGGACAAGCACCTGAAGCGGATACTCGAGCTCACGTGCGAGAGGCACGAGACGCACAGGATAGACCCGAGCGAGTCCGTGGGCATCCTCGCGGCGCAGAGCATAGGCGAGCCGGGCACGCAGATGACCATGAGGACGTTCCACTACGCTGGTGTGGCCGAGATGAACGTCACGCTCGGCCTGCCGAGGCTCATCGAGATAGTCGACGCGAGGCGCGTGCCGAGCACGCCCATCATGGAGATCCACCTCGAGAAGGTCGCGCAGGACGACCTCGAGAAGGTCCGGCAGATCGCGTCGAACATAGAGCTGACCAAGGTCATAGACATCGCCGACGTCGAGACTGACATCAACAAGATGGAAGTGATGGTCAGGCTCGAAAGGCGCAAGATGGAGCGGAAGTCCATCACCCCCGAGGACGTCCTCAGGAAACTGAACAAGGCCAAAGGTCTCAAGGGGCTCGCGGAGATGCGCGAGGGCAACGTCGTCATCAAGTGCGACGAGCCGTCGTACAAGAAGCTCCAGAGGATATCGGAGGACACGAAGCACACGCCCATCAAGGGCATAGAGGGCATCACCCGGGCGGTCATACGCAAGGTGAGCGGCAGGTACGTCGTCTACACCGAGGGCTCGAACCTCGAGAAGGTGCTCGAGATAGAGAACGTGGACAGGGCCAACACGACTACGAACAGCATACTCGAGATATTCGAGGTGCTCGGGATCGAGGCCGCCAGGAACTCGCTCATAGTGGAGGCGTCGAAGACGCTCGACGAGCAGGGCCTGACGGTGGACATACGGCACATCATGCTGGTCGCGGACCTGATGACGAACGACGGCGATGTCAAGGCGATCGGCAGGCACGGCATATCCGGCCGGAAGTCGAGCGTGCTGGCGAGGGCGGCGTTCGAGATAACGTCCACGCACCTGCTGCGCGCGGCGATAACGGGCGAGGTCGACCTGCTGGAGGGCGTTGTAGAAAACATTATAGTTGGCCAGCCGGTTACTGTCGGTACTGGCGCGGTCAACCTAGTGTGGTCTCCGGCCAAGAAGGAAGGTGCGTGAGCATGGATATCGCGAGAGCGCTCAAGACAGCGGCCACATCCGGCGACGTGAGGTTCGGCCTCGCCGAGACCCGGAAGTCCGTCAAGAAGCGCGAGGCGAAGATGGTCGTCCTGGCGAGCAACTGCCCCGGGAAGGAGGAGTTCGAGGCCATGCAGGGGATAAAGCTGATGGCCTACCAGGGCACCAACGTAGAGCTGGGGGCCGCGTGCGGGAAGCCGTTCCCGATATCCGCGCTGGCGGTCGTGAGCCCAGGGGAGTCGAACATACTATCCGCGTGAAGGATCTGGTTCCAATGGGCGAAATAACCCTTACGGGGGACACCCTCCGGTACATCTCTTTGTTCGAGAAGATCACGGGCACCCAGGTCAAGGACAGCCACGAGACGGAGGAGAAGCTGGTGTTCGTGGTGGAGAAGAACCAGGGCTCCAGGGCCGTAGGCAAGACGGGCGAGAACGTCATCCGGCTGAGCAACCACACGGGCAAGAACATACACGTCATCGAGTACTCGGACGACCCCGAGACGTTCGTCAAGAACGTGTTCCACACCTACAGCGTCCAGTCCGTGGCCATCGAGGACCGCGGGACCATCAGGCACGCCACCGTGACCGTCGACCCCAAGGTGAAGGGGAAGGCCATAGGCAAGAACGGCCGGAACCTCAGGATCGCCAGGGAGATAGTCAGCAGGCACCACAACATACAGAGCATCAGCGTCGCCTGAGCGGCGTCCGCTCCACCTCGAGCCTGTCCGCGGTCGGGTATTCCTCCACGATGAATGTCGGGAGCGCGAGCTCCGGCGCGAGCTCCTCGAGCACCCACGGCGCGACCTCGAGCCTTTCCTTCTCGCGGTCCACCCACATCAGCTTGGCGGGCACCCCGAAGTCACGCGCGAGCGCGCGCGCCACCCCTACAGGGTCCCCCGTCTCGACGACCCCTTTCAGCAGGGTGCCGTCGTCCGTGAGTATCTCGTGCGGCCTGCGCACGTTGCGCGCGCGCCGCTTGATCCTCTCCCGCAGCTGCACCCCGTCCTTGAAAGACGACGAGCAGTAGTGGAGCGGGATGTCGACGTCGGACCTCAGCAAATCCATGGCGAGCCCCTCGCTGCCCGCGACCGCGGAGGAGACATCGTCCTTGACGTCGAACCCCCACGCCCTGAGCGCCTCCCAATTGGTCTCGGAGAACTCGAGCTCGTTCAGGTTGACGAAGTCGAGGTCGAGCGCGTCCGCGGACACGACCAGGGCGCGCGCCTCGTCCTCTCGTCCCGGGATGACCGGCACCTCCAGCCCGGCGGCCATGCCCCGCCTCTTCGAGAGCTTGAGCGCGTCCGCGAACTCCGTCCTCTCGAGCCTCTTCCAGAGCCCGACAGGTGGGTGGAACCGTATCTCGTCCAGCCCCGCCCTCGCGACCATGTCTATCCGGGTCTTGTCGGTCGTGGACGTGTATAGGTGTACGTGGTGGTCGTCCCCGAAGCGTCTCTTGAGCCCCCTGATGGAGTCCGCGGTCCTCCGGACCGCGATGAGCGGGTCCCCGCCGGTGATGCCCGTCCCGAGCGCGTCCATGAGCTCGGCCTCCTCGAGCGCCTCGCCGACCTCGCGTATCCTGCGCTCGTTCGCGTAGAAGACGTCCTTGCCCTTCTTCTTCTCGGACAGAGGGCAGTACCCGCATCTCCTCCCGCACCTCCCCGTGACCAGGAGGACCATCTTAGCCCCCTTCTCGCACAGGACGCATCCCTCGGGGAGCGTTCCCGTGTACGCAGACCCTTTCTTCATCCGCCGGATTCTTCCCACGCCCCGGCGTATGCGTTCGAGACTATTGAATTGGCGGGGGCCAAAAGGATTAACCGGGCGTCTGCGGATTCACCGGCCATGAGGATCGAGAAGAACACCCGGATAATACTGGCGCTCGACGTGACCACCAGGGACGACGCCCTCAGTGTCGTCCAGGCGGTCAAGGACCACGTGGACGCCATCAAGATAAACTGGCCTCTGGTGCTCGGCGCAGGCCCCGGGATGATAACGGAGCTCTCGGGGCACAAGCAGGTCATATGCGACTTCAAGATCGCGGACATACCGAACATCAACCGGCTCATAGTGGAGCGGGCGATGGCGCGAGGCGCCTCGGCCGTCATCTGTCACGGGTTCACCGGGGACGATTCGGTGAAGGCCTGCATAGACGCTGCCAAGGGGCAGGTCTTCGTCGTCACCGAGATGAGCCACCCCGGGGGCAAGCAGTTCACGGCGCCGATGGCGGACAAGTTCGCGGCACTCGCCAAGGCCGCGGGCGCCAGGGGGATAGTGGCCCCGGCGACCAGGCCGGAGAGGATCGCGGACCTCAGGAAGGTCATAGGCGACCTCGAGATAATCAGCCCCGGTGTGGGCGCCCAAGGGGGGAAGGCATCGGACGCCCTCAGGGCGGGGGCGGACTTCGTCATCGTGGGCCGGGCCATCTACGAGGCCCCTGACCCCGCGGCCGCGGCCCGCGAGTTGGCCGAGGAGACGGCCTCAGTGCGCTGACCGCACTGACTCCCGTGGGGGCCGTTCCGGGCGGTTCGACTCGGTCACATGCCAGACACCCGTTTTCCGGGTACCACGTCCGTAGGACGTGACCCCTAACGTATATATAGCACCCCAAGCATCGGTGGGCTACTACCGGACTAGGTGGAGTTATCGTTGGCCGAAGCAAGGGATAGTCCTGCTAGGTCCTTTGTGCCCAAGCTTTCGAGGGGGGGCGAGGGGCCGAGCGCGATGGGCAAGTGGATGAGAGCGAACGGGCCGGCATTGCTCATGCTGACCTTCGTGTTCCTGCTTGCGCTCTTCATACGGTCATACTTCGCTTACGACATGTCAGCCGACAACGACTACATCGTCTCGGGCGGGTCTGACTCGTATTATTGGCGCAGGATCATCGACTTCCATGTGGAGACGGGCGAGAGCCTGTTCTGGGATCCGCTGCTCAACTATCCGGACGGCCTGATCAACCCGAGGCCTCCATTCTTCAGCATGTCCGTCGCCGTCCCAGCCGTGCTGCTGGAGAGCCTGTTCGACTCGATCGACGACTCAGTCGGGTTCTTCTTCGTCTGGTCAACGGCGTTCTGGGGGGCCCTGACGGTCGTCCCGGTGTACTTCATGGGCAAGGAGGCGTTCGGCCGCAGGGTCGGCATGGCCGCGGCGCTGTTCTTCGCCATCATCCCCGCGCACGTGCAGCGCAGCGTCCTGTCGAACGCCGACCACGACTCGATCATCCTGTTCCTCATAGTCACGATATTCTACTTCCTCCTGAAGTCCATCAGGCTCCAGGAGCACAAGAAGTGGGTCGAGAAGTGGAGCTGGAACGACCGGAAGGCCGTCGCCGCCGGCCTCAGGGGATACCTCTCCGGCAGCCGTCCCGCGATCATGTACGCGCTGATGGCGGGCACGGCTTACGCCGCGCTCATGATGACATGGGTCGGGTTCGCGTATGTCACGGTCATCATACTGATCTACTACATCGTGCAGCTGTTCATGAACATGTTCC
>JBFXGF010000124.1:0-4935 GCA_050178275.1 Thermoplasmata archaeon
GCCATAGAACTCCGCCATGAGCTCGCTCTGGAACGCCTCCAGGTCCGTCCTGACTCGACCCAGCTCGGGCGGGGCCATGGTGCTGATAATCACCCTCATCCTGTATATTCGTTTCCGTTTCGGCCACTTTGGGCCATCCTTCTGGCACGGGCCGCCACGCTACATTTAATAGCGTCTCGCTCCATGGTGGACGGCTGGTCCATATGGCTAGGATATTGGTGTGCGTCGCGTGGCCTTACGCGAACGGCCTGATACACGTGGGTCACGTGACGGGCTCGATACTCCCGGGCGACATATTCGGCAGGTTCAACCGGCTGGTGGGGAACGAGACGATCATGGTCTCGGGCTCGGACATGCACGGCGCGCCGATCACGGTCAGTGCGGACAAGGAGGGCGTGTCCCCCGAGGTCGTCGCCAACAGGAACCACGAGGCCAACGCCAAGGCCATGGCCGAACTGGGCATCGACTTCGACCTATACACGAACACTCACACGCGGAACCATCAGGAGACCGCCCAGGGAGTGTTCCTCAAGCTCCTGGAGAAGGGCCATCTCGAGAAGCGCTCGACCCCTCAGTTCTACTGCCCGAGCTGCAAACGGTTCCTCCCCGACAGATACGTCGAGGGCACGTGCCCCCACTGCGGGTGCGCCAACGCGCGCGGGGACCAGTGCGATTCCTGCGGGATGGACCTCAACGCGGAGGAGCTCGTGGACGCGCGGTGTCAGATGTGCGGGGGCGTGCCGGAGCTCAGGGAGACTGAGCACTACTTCCTCAAGCTCTCGCACTTCACGGACGAGCTCGTCAGGTACGCGGAGGGGAGCAGGCACTGGAGACCGCATGTGCGGGCGTTCACGGTCAACGTGCTCAAGGAGGGCCTCGCCGACCGCGCCATCACAAGGGACCTCTCCTGGGGCGTGCCCGTGCCCGTCCCGGGGTTCGAGGCGAAGAGGATATACGTCTGGTTCGAGGCCGTCATCGGCTATCTGTCCGCGACGAAGGAGTGGGCCGTCGTGGAGGGCGACCCCGACGCGTGGCGGAGGTTCTGGGAGGACCCCGGGTGCAGGAGCTACTACTTCCTGGGGAAGGACAACATCGTGTTCCACACGATCATATGGCCCGCGATACTCGTCGGGCACGGCGGGCTGAACCTCCCGTACGACGTCACCGCGAACCATTTCATGAACCTCGGAGGGCAGAAGTTCTCCAAGAGCATGGGCGTGAGCATAGACATCCAGTCCCTCCTGGGCAAGTTCAAGCCGGACATACTGAGGTACTACCTGTCGGCCAACATGCCGGAGACCAAGGACTCGGAGTTCTCGTGGGACGACTTCGCGCAGAGGGTCAACAACGAGCTCGTCGCGACCTACGGCAACTTCCTCCACAGGGCGCTGTCATTCACATACAAGAACTTCGGCACGGTCCCTGAGATGGGGGAACTCGACGACAGGGACAGGGAGGCACTCAAAAGGATAGAGGACGCCGGCAGGGAGGTCTCCGCATCCATGGACTCATGCGAGTTCAGGCGGGCCCTGAAGGGCGTCATGGACCTCGCGCAGTTCGGCAACCAGTACTTCGACTCCGTCGCGCCGTGGTCCCTGGTCGGCACGGACAAGGCGCGGTGCGGGACCGTGCTGCACGTGAGCCTCCTGATATCGAAGGCCCTGGCCGTCATGGCCTGGCCGTTCATGCCGTTCTCGTCCGAGTCCGTCTGGAAACAGCTGTGCATGGATTCGACCATCGAGCAGACCGGCTGGAAGGCGCTCTCGCTGCCGCTCAAGGAGGGCGGCGCGCTCCCGAAGCCCTCCCCGCAGTTCGCGAAGGTCGAGGCGCCCTCGGGGAACGAGTTCCAGAAGTACGCCGCCCTGAACCTGAAGATCGGCAAGGTCCTCGAAGTCCAGCAGCACCCGAACGCGGACAAGCTGTACCTGATGAAGGTGGACATCGGGAAGCCCATCACGATCGTGAGCGGGCTGAAGGAGTTCTACACAGCCGAGGAGCTCAGCGCGAAGACGCTCGTGATAGTCACCAACCTCGAGCCCGCCACGCTCAGGGGGATCAAGTCCGAGGGGATGCTCCTCGCGGCAGAGGCGGAGGGCAAACTCGCCCTGCTGACGCCGGAGAACGACCTGCCCGCGGGCACCCAGGTCTCGAGCGGGCTCGAGCCTGGCCAGAAGCTGCTCGGCTTCAAGGAGTTCCAGAAACTGGACATGAGGGCAGGCACCCTGGAGTCCGCGACGCCCCCAACGCTGGACATAGGCGGGCGGAAGGTCCAGTGCGTCGTCGAGAAGGGCGACGCGGGCAAGAGATACCCGGCGTTCCTGGCCGGGGACAAGGCGATGGTCATCACGGCGGCCGATGGCACGAAGATGGTCTTCGACAGGGATATTGCCGCGGGCGCGAAGATAAGATGAAGTTCGATCTGCACATCCACTCGAAGTACTCCCGGGACGCCTCGGCCCAGCCCAGCGTGATCCTGCGCAGGGCCAAGCAGATGGGGCTGTCAGGGGTCGCGATAACGGACCACAACTCGATAGACGGCTCGTTCGAGGCGAGGTCGCTCTCCAAGTCCGAGGGCGTCCTGGTCGTGAGCGGCTCGGAGGTCTCCACGTCGGACGGGCATGTCCTCGCGTACGGAGTCAGGGAGCTGATCCCGCGCGGGCTTTCCGCGGCGGAGACCGTGGACCGGATAAGGGCCTGTGGGGGGATAGCGGTGGCCGCGCACCCGAAGAGGTTCCCGTCGGGCGTCGGAATCCAGGTCGCCGAGAAGGTCAAGTTCGACGCGCTCGAGGTCCTGAACGGTGGTAGCTCCAAGAGGGCCAACGAGGCAGCGCGCAAGCTTGCGGAGAGGCTAGGCCGGCCGGGTACCGGGGGCAGCGACGCCCACAAGCTGGACGAGGTCGGCCGGTCCTACACGCTCATGGAAGGGGTCTTCACCGAGGACCAAGCCCTCGACGCGATCATGAAAGGCCCCGCGGGCACAGGCGGCAGGAGCCGTACCGTCGGTGAGAGCGCCGTCTACTCGGTCGAAGTGCTGGTAGAATGGCTCAAGGGCGGTATGAACAGGCTCTAGGTCAGAGGTTCTGAGCGATCCGCTCGCCGAGCGCCCTCATCATCTGGGCCAGCTCAGCGGTCTGCGCCTCGTTGCTCGCCGTGACGACCAGGAGCGCCCGGTTGCCCGCGCTCGTGAGCACCATCTTGCCGCGGCTGAGTTCCACGGACACATGCTGGAGCTTGTCCTTCATCTCGGCGGTGGCCGTCTCCGCGGCCCCGAGCAGTATGGCGGACATGGCGACATAGGTCTCGAGGTGCACGCCTCTCGGGCTCTCCCCGGCTATGTGCATGCCGCTCCGGGAGACGACAGTCGCCTCGTAGACCGAAGGGATGGAGCGCACTTCGTCCAGAATCTTGTCTATCGCTAGATACTCAGGCATTGTTATGGCAGCCCCCTCTGACGCGCAGGTGAGCATGACCCAGAGAGAATATAAACTTTAGGCGGGCGCTGTCAGGGTCAGGAACCTGCCCGACGCGGCTAACCGTCGCCCCGCCCCCCTCGATGGGTTGATATCCGCATAGCCCAATCAAGCAGGCGAGCCGCATGAGGATACTCCATCAGGACGCCAGAAGCAACGAGATAAAGCTGCTGCCGCAGAACATCGACGACCTGTGGCACCTCTCGAACCTAGTCGACGAGAGGGACATGGTGTTCGCGATGACCTTCAGGAGGAAGGAGGAACAGTCCGACAAGCTGCGCAACGAGAGGATGGAGAAGGTGCGCATGCGGCTCGGCGTCAGGGTCGAGAAGGTCGAGTTCCACGAGTCAGACGACAGGCTCAGGATACTCGGCAGGATAGAATCGGGCCCTCAAGACATAGGTGAGCACCATACGCTCATGGTCGCCCCGGGAGACGACATCACCATAGTCAAGCCCGCCTGGAGGTCGCACCACTTCGACAGGATCAAGAGGGCGGTGGCGGCCGCCGAGAAACCGTCGCTCGTGTTCGTGTCCTTAGAGGACACGGAGGCCGTCATCGCCGCCGCGAGGGAGTACGGCATCAAGGAGCACGCGACCATAACGCGGAACCCAGGCGGGAAGATGTACGACGCGAAGTCGAACGAGTCGGAGTACCTCGACGAGGTCGTGGAGAAGCTCAAGTCGATCCACAAGGACGAGCCGCTGCTCGTCATGGGGCCCGGCTTCGTCAAGGAGGCGCTCGCGAAACGCATCAGGGAGAGGATGCCCGAGGCGTCCCCGCTGTTGTCTGTGCACTCGACGGGGCAGGCGGGCATGGCCGGCATACACGAGCTGATGAAGAGGGGCGTGGCCGGGAAGCTTCTGGACGATACGAGGGTCGTCCACGAGACGCGCCTGGTCGAGGAGCTGTTCACCGAGATCTCCAAGGACGGGATGTTCGCGTACGGTGAGTCATCGGTCGCTAACGCCGTCGCCGCGGGCGCGGTGCGCGTGCTCCTGGTGCTGGACACCAGAATCAGGACACCGTCCATCGAGAGTATGCTACGAACGGTCGAGGACGCGAGGGGCTCGTTCGCCATCATCAGTTCGATGCACGAGGCCGGCCGCAGGCTGGAGTCACTCGGCGGCGTCGGCGCGTTGCTCCGGTACAAGATGGAGTAGGCCGGCTCAGAAGAGCCTTCTCCTCGCGTTCACCACGTCCATCGTGGCGTCGATGAGCATCGATATCGGGAAGGGCTAGGTCCAGAACGAGACCGCCCCTGCCCTGATCGCCTGGTCGCGGACGCTCTCGTCCGCGCTGGAGAATATGATCGGTATGTTAGGGTCGATGCCCCTGCTCTCCTTCGTCGTCTCGATGCCGTCCTTTCCGGGCATCCTGTGGTCCATTATTATGGCGTCTGGCTTCGAGGGCATGTTCCTGATGAGGTTGACGGCCTCCTCGCCGCTCTTGGCGGAGAAGACGG
>JBFXGF010000125.1:0-4903 GCA_050178275.1 Thermoplasmata archaeon
CGTCACCTTCAGGAACCATTGCTCCGTGACCCTGTATATGATCGGGCGCTTGCACCTCCAGCAGTGACCGTACCTGTGTGTCAGCCTGCCCTGGTGGAACATCGCTCCCCGGTCGACCAGGTCTGATATGACGAGGGCGTTCGCCTCCTTGACGTTCCTTCCGGAGTACCTCTCCCCGGCCTCCTCAGTGTAGTTCCCGGATTCGTCGACCGGCGAGAACGGCTCCAGGTCGTGCGCGACGCCTATGTCGAAGTCCTCGGGGCCGTGCCCGGGGGCTATGTGGACTATGCCCGTGTTCTCGGCGGTGACTGTCTCGGACGCGAGGACCGCGTGCACCCACTCGCCCTGTATCTGTCGGGTGTGTGGCACCAGCTCCTCGAGGGGGTGCCTGTAGTGCAGGCCGACGAGGTCCGCGCCGCTCACAGTCTCGAGGACCTCCATACCGTCCACGTTCGCGATCTCCGCGAGTTCCTCGACCTTCTCGTCAAGGAGTATGAGCGTGATATCCGAGTCGCCCCTCTTGACCCGCACCTTTGCGTACGTGAACTCCGGGTGCACCGCGGCGGCCAGGTTCCCCGGGATGGTCCAGGGGGTCGTCGTCCATATGAGGAGGAACTCGTCACTCTTGCCCTCAAGCTGGAACTTGACGTATATCGATGGGTCCGTTTCGTCCCAGTACTCTATCTCGGCCTCGGCCAGGGCGGTCTCGCACCTGGGGCACCAGGGGAGCACCCTGAGGTCGGTGGCGAGCAGGTTCTTATCGTGCGCCTGCTTCAGCGTCCACCAGACAGCGGCCACGTAGGACGGGTTGACGGTCAGGTACGGGTTGTCCCAGTCCATCCAGACGCCGAGCTGCTTGAACTCGTCCGTCATCTTCGACTTGAATTTGGTGGCGAACTCGCGGCATGTCGTGATGAACTTGTCTATCCCCTGGACCTCGATCTCCTTCTTCGTCTTGATGCCGAGGGACTGCTCGACCTTCACCTCGATGGGCAGGCCGTGCATGTCGTATCCAGGCTGGTCCCTGACCTGCAGTCCCTGCATCCGCCGGTAGCGTATGTAGGTGTCCTTGAGGACCTTGTTCCACGCGGTCCCTATGTGGATCGACCCGGTCGTGTACGGGGGCCCGTCTAGGAAATAGAACGGCTTGTCGCCCTCGTGGGCGTGTCTGACCTTCTCGTAGATTCGAGCGCATTCCCACTGCGTCCTGAGGTCTCTCTCAAGCTGGACGGGGGAGTAATTATCGTCTACTTGGCGCATAACGAATCGTCCTTTAGACCATATTGATGGGAGGTATTTTAAAGATAGTGCGCTGGAAATCGCTCAACGTCCGTGTCCAGAGGGCGTCAATCTCTCGCCTCAGGACCATTTGTCGAGCCTGAACTGCTCCGATGATGTCTTGCCGGGTCGCAACCTGGACAGCACCGTGTCCACCCTGTCCACGGAGAACCCATGCTCGTCGCACATGATCTTGCGAACCCGCTCGTCGTCCGCGGGCCTCCACTCCAATGAGTAGTCGGAGACGGTCTTCGGCTCCAGGAAGATGCTTCGGACCTCGGCGTACTCCTCGGGCACCGCCACCTTGCCCTCGGCCGCGAGTCCCTCAAGGGACCCCGCCCTCTTGACCGCCGCGAGCGCGCGCTTCGGGCCGATGCCGCGGACCCCGTCGTTGAAGTCCGTCCCGACGAGTACGGCCACGTCGACCAGCTGCTCCCTCGTGATCTCCAGGCGCGAAAGGACCTCGCCCAGGGAGACTATCTCCGGGATGACCTCCTGGGTCTTGCCTGACGGAAGCCTGCGTTTGCCCGCGAGCGTGAGGTTCCTCACAAGTGTGGTGGTGCCGAACAACAGAGCGTCATAATCCTGGGACGCCCCCGCCCAGACCCTGCCCTGGGACACCATCGCCGCCATCTGAGCCTCCCCCTCGCCAGGGGCCACCAACCACGGCACCCCCAGGGCGTCGAGGAGCTCCTTCGACTCCTCTATCATGTCATGCCCGAGCCTTGAGGACCTCGAGGCCATGGACAGGGCGCGCTTCATGTCACCCTCGGCCCTCGCCTTCTTCCATTCCGCCTCGGCGTCCCGCCTGACGGCCTTCCTCGCCTCTATGGTCTTCCTCTTCAGCTCAGGCGGCTCACCGTCGAACACATACGCGGGCCTTACGCCCGCCTCGACCAGGCTGCTGGTCCTGTACAGAAGGCCAGAGAGATGCGACGTGACCCGCCCGTCCCTGTCCATCAGGGGCGTCCCGTCGGGTTGCCGGATGCTCGATAGGAACTGGTAGAGCGTGTTGAACGCGTCGATGGCGACGGACCTCCCTGACAGGTCACCTATCGATACTTGGCTCCCACTCACAAGGCCAGAGATGTCCACGCCCATACGTACAACCCATGGCTTCTGCCGAAAGCAACGCGGTCGATTATACTTAAAATCTCAGGCCCTCGAGCCCTTGTCGTCCACGAGGGGAAGGTAAAGCACCCCGAACGAGACCCCGAACCACAGGATGGTCAACGCCATCAGGAACACGTTCGCCCCGGTCATGACCTCCAACACGAGGAGTACGGCGGGCAGAACGAAAGTCACATATGCCAATATCGGGTGCTTGGATAACTCTTCAGCCATGTCTCGTCACGCTCCGTGAGGGCAGGGGCCCTATTAATCCTTTGACCCTCCGCACGACCTGAGCCTGTCGATGGCCGCCCTCATGTTGCTCGCCTTGAACACGAATGTCCCCGCGGCGAGTATGTCCGCCCCCGCCTTTGCCGCCAGCTCGCCCGTGACATCTGTTATCCCCCCGTCTATCTCGACCGGGACGCGGCTGCCCTGCGCCTCCATCTCGGCCTTCGCCGCGGCTATCTTCGGGAGAACCTCGGGCATGAACGACTGCCCTCCCCAGCCAGGGTTGACTGACATGACGAGGAGCATGTCGATGTCCCTGAGGTGGGGGAACGCCCTCTCGATGGGCGTGGGAGGGTTGACCGCGAGCGCGGCCTTCCTCCCAAGGTCCCTTATCCCCCTCAAGGTCGCCTTCAGGTCCTGCTCGGCCTCCAGATGCACCTCAATGATATCCGACCCGGCCTCGGAGAACGCCTTTATATGCCGCTCCGGGTGGGTGATCATCAGGTGCGTTATGAACGGGAGTCTGGAATAGGGCCTGACGCTCTTGACCGTCCCGGGGCCCATCGTGATGTTGTTGACGAAGACTCCATCCATGACATCTATGTGGAGGAAGTCAGAGCCAGCCTCCGTTGCCTTGGCGACATCCTTGCCAAGTGCCGCGAAGTCCGCGGCGAGTATCGACGGGGCCACTTTCGGCATCGACACGCCGATGCCTTCACCGAGTATTATGGCTTTTGGTCTGGTCGTACCGAGAGGTTTAATAGTGTCACTCGGATTCCGAGACCATGGCTGAGCCCAGACACGCCTCAGAGAAGAAGGAGAGGTGCGACATCGAGGGATGCGGTGCCGAGGCCGAGAGGTCGATAGCCGGCAAGAAGGTGGAGAAGGCAGGGATGAAGCTCTCCACCGACCCTGACAAGAACGCCCACCTATGCAGGGCGCACTACAGGGAGT
Source organism: Thermoplasmata archaeon (assembly GCA_050178275.1). Classification (GTDB taxonomy): domain Archaea; phylum Thermoplasmatota; class Thermoplasmata; order UBA10834; family UBA10834; genus UBA9653. The sequence continues at coordinate 3,574 of JBFXGF010000125.1, forward strand.
TCAAGAAGAAGACCAAGTCGGACAGGACCATGGACCGGCTCGGCTGGTGAGTGTCCACAGGATTCCTAGGGCGCTCCGAAAGCCGGATATACGCCCGGCAGGTTCGAGGGCTGTGAAGCCCGAGGCCATCCAGTTCCTCTCGAGCACGGGCCTCTTCGGACCCGCGATAATAGTGCCCCTCATCCTCCAGGAGAGGTTCGGGGCGTCCGAGGCTGTCATAGGGCTCGTCGCGGGGGCGTTCGCCGCCGCTGGATTCTTCTCCAGCTACATCTTCGGCCGCGCGTCCGACGTTTACGGCCGTAGGGTGATCCTCCTTGTCGGCCTGGGGCTCACCGTCCTCGCGACCGTCGCCCAGGGGGCATCCCTGGTGGTCGGCGGGTTGTCCATCTTCGCCTCTGTCAGGGTGCTCATCGGGTTCGCCTCGGGGATGTTCCCGGCCGCCCTGCTCGCGTACGCGTACGAGAGCAGGACCAAGATGGGGAAGTTCAGCTCTTGGTCCGCCGCCGGATGGGGCATAGGGAACCTGACGGTGGGGATGTTCGGCGCGATGTACGAGTTCGCGTACTTCTACTCCGCGGCCATCCTCATGATCTCGTTCGTGATCGCCCTCACCCTCCGGTTCGAGAAGGAGGTCAGGATGGAGGTGCCGCTGTTCCCCGTGGCGCTGATCAAGAGGAACGCCCCCGTGTACTCAGCGATGCTCATCCGCCACACGGGCGCGAGCATGATATGGGTCACATACCCTCTCTTCCTGGTCAGCCTCGGCGCGAGCGTCGTCTGGGTGGGCATAATCTACTCCGTCAACGCGTTCGGGCAGTTCTTCATCATGTACGTCCTGGACAGGTATGACCCCGCGGCCCTCGTTGCGGTTGGCCTCGGTAGCTCGGCGGTCACGTTCTCCACCTTCCTGCTCGCCGACAGCTACTGGCAGATAGTGCCTTCCCAGATGCTCCTAGCCGCGTCCTGGGCCTGTCTGTACGTGGGCAGCCTGAGGTACGTCATGGACAGGAACAAGGAGAAGGCCACGGCCTCGGGCATCCTCTCGAGCGTCCTGAGCATCTCAGGGGTCGTCGGACCCGTCCTCGGCGGGCTCGCCGCCGAGACGATTGGCTTCAAGGGTACCATCGGCGTGGCCTCCCTGATGTCCGCCATCGCGTTCGGGATATTCCTGTACGAGCTGAAAGTCTCGGGAGAGCTTTATCGCCTGGGACGCCTTACTCGTGGCCGCGCATGAGGCTCGTGTTCCTAGGCGTCGGAGGCACATACCCCTCGAAGACGAGGAATGTGACGTCCCTCGCCGTCCAGATGGGCCCTGAGGTACTGTTGTTCG
>JBFXGF010000126.1:0-4866 GCA_050178275.1 Thermoplasmata archaeon
TGTGCTCTTCCGATCTGAAGCACATCGCGGACTACGAGAGGAAGTACGGCGTGCCGGCCTGCGACGTGCTCGTGGACGGGCCCGGGAAGCTCGCGGACGCCATAATCAAGCGGTTCTTCCCGAAGAAGGACTGAGCTCGAGCAGCGCGTCGGCCATCTCGCCGATCATCTCGGGCGACATCTGCTGCGGCCTCTCCGAGGCGTGCGGGAGCGTCCTGAGCGCCTCCTTCATGCCGGCCGTCACATACTCCCTGACCGCGGGGTCGGTCTCGAGGCAGTTCGCGGCCTTCTTGCGTCTGTGGGAGAACAGCGCCTGCGTGACCTTGAAGAACGCCCGCTCGTCCCTGACCTTGAACAGGGGTGGCCTGGGGGTCAGCTTCACGACGCACGATTCCACCTTCGGCTGCGGCCAGAAGGATCTCCTGGAGACTCTCATGGCGATCTCGCACTCCGCCCGGTAGCTCACGCCGACCGACAGGCGGCCGTACTCCGGCGTGCCCGGCTTCGCGACCATGCGCTCGGCGAACTCCTTCTGGAGCATGACCACCGCCGTCTCGAACCCGATGTCCAGCAGCTTGAACGTGATGGGCGACGATATCTGGTACGGCAGGTTGGAGACGACCTTGTCGAACGCCGGCAGGAACGCCTGCACGGCGTCCGCCTGTATCAGCTCGATCCTTTCGCCGAACCTGCGCCTCAGGAACTCGCAGAAACCCCTGTCCTGCTCGACCGCGACCAGCTTCACGCCGCGCCTGAGTATCTCGTCCGTCAGGTTGCCGATCCCGGGGCCTATCTCGAGCACCGTCTCGCCAGGCTCCAGGGATGCGAGCTCGACCTGGCGCCTGATCACCCTGTCGTCCAGAAGGAAATGCTGTCCGAGGCTCTTGGTCGGGCGCTTGCCCATCGATTCGAGGACGGCCCTGACCTCCTCAGCCCTCATGTCCCGCCCGGCCTCACCTTGTGACGAAGAGGTGGTACTTCTCGGTCGCGTTGGAAAGCTCCTCCTCGATACGCTTCGCGAGCAGCTTGTCCACCTGGTGGGCCATCGGGACCCTCTCCTCGACGTCCTTCAACGATTTGAACGGGCCCTTCTTCCTCTCCTCGATTATGCTCCACATGGTCTTCTTACCGAGGCCAGGGAGCAGCTCGAGCATGTGGAACCTGGTCGTTATGGCCTGAGACTCGTTGAAGAACCTCACGAACCGGTCCTCATGGGCCTTTATGACATCCATCACGACGAACGGGAGCTCGCTCTGGGCGGCGTTGGTGAGCTCGTTGTAGCTTATCCGCCTCTTGACGTGGAGTATCTCCTGCCTCAGGTTCAGGTCCTTGCCTATGTAGACCTTGTCCCCCACGACCATGTTGATGTCCGGCTTCGGGACAAGCTCGAAGAGCTTGAACTGGTCGTCGCCCAGCGCGTATGCGATGGGCTCCCTCTTGAACTTCCGGTCGTCCGGGAGCCCCTGGGGCAGGTAATCTAATATTCTCGCGTAGTCCTCCAACGACAATCCCCCCTCGAAGCGTCAGAGATACTTCCCTACGACGCTAAGAACCTTTTCGACGTCTTTCTTGTCCAAGTTGGCCCTTTCCTTGGCGAACAGGGAGCGGATGTCGTCAGGGTGGTCAGGCATCGTGTCGGCTATCTTGACGGCGTTGACCTCGGACACGAACCCCAGCTCAATGAGTTCCTTCACGAGCTTCCTCGACTTCTTGCCGTCTATCCTGGCGAACTTCTGGCTGTGCTCGAGCGCCAGCTTCTGCTCTGGCGTCAGCTCGCCCTGCTCCTGTCTCTCGAGCAGTATGTCCCTGACCTCCGCAAGCGTGGCTACCTTCTTGTCTTCCATGGAGAAACACCAGCCAGTGTCCTTAGGCCTACTACGACGTCCTCAGGTGCTCGGGCCGGACTATGATCTCCTTCATCATGTTCCCGTCCCGGATATCCAGGAGATAGGCCTTCCCCTGCATGCCCTTGACGGTACCGGTCTTGCCCTGGAACCTGATATGAGGCTGGCCCTTGTGAATGCTCGGGTCGACAGTCACCGAGGCCTTCTCGCCGACCTCGAATGTCTGGAACTCCTTCGTGATCGGAGAGAGACCCCTGTCTCTCGCGCGCTTCTGCATGACGGACCTAGTCCTGCGCCTGTAGCCCTTGGAAGCCTTAACCATGTCCTTCCGCCCCTTGGTCTCCGATCCATATAACGTCTAGCGAGACGACCTCGCAGGGTACGCCCACGACCTCGGCGACGTTGGGCTTGGTCCGCCCCCCGTCCCCGTGCATGAGCTCCTTGATGTAAGTGCCGCTGTCCGCCTCCACGACGAACACGACCTCGAGCCCCTCGACGGCCTCCGCCTCGAAGCTCCTGACCGCCCTTACGCGCTCTAGGTCGGCACGCCTGTGCGACACCCTGTTCGGAGTCTGCTGACTTATAGGGTTTTCGGCCAATACACGAACTATATCATTAAGCTTTCCATGGTCGAAATCACGCTGGAAGCGCACCCTGACCCTGTAAGTCTTCGGGTGCGTCGACTCCTTTATGGCCCTCATCTCCGCCCTGCTCGAGGGCCTCAGGCCCTCGACCTCGACCAAGCCCCCTGACGAGGCGTTGATCTCGTCCTGCACCTTCGCGAGGTCCAGCGAGCGTACTCTGGGCCGCCTGACCTCGACGACGAACGGCCTCCCGTTCCCCAGCATCCGGGCGTCTATGTCCTCCCTGCCCATGCCGTGGAAGAACTCGGCCTCCCCCTGGGCGTGACGCATGACGATGGGGCCCGTCAGGTCCTGGACGCTCTTCTCGTACATGACGCCCTTGCCGCCGCATCGGGGGCACCCCTTCCCGCGGCAGTCCCTGCACGGCCACCGCGTCTGCGGGATCTCCCTCGAGAACTTCCGGTACCGTCCGTACACGAACAGGGGGGTCACCGAGGTCTCCACCCTGTCGAACCGAGTGTCTACCAGGAAAACCATGTCAGGGTTCGTGAAGTCGACCGGCTTCCGCAGCCTCGCCTCGACCAGCTTGCCTATCTCCCGGTTCAGCTCGGACTTGAGCGACTCCGTCTCCTTTGCGCCGACCTCCGCCCAGAGCTGCTCCTCCCTCTCGAGCAGGTCGGCGTCGACCTTCGTGCCCAGGAGGAACGTGGAGAACTCGTAGCCCTCCGACGGTCTCACGGCGATGTCCGCGAACTTCGGCAGCTCGTCGAACAGGCCCCTGCATATGTCGCAGCCCGCGCTGCCAGGGTCGGCCGGCGCGCCGGGCGAGAGGGCCCTTATGATCATCCCCCGCTGGTCGTTGGCCATGCCTGTGGCGAGCTTCGCGAACAACCTTCCGAGGCAGTGGTCGCACAGAGGGCGCTGAAGCGCACGCCCTGCGATATCTAGCCTTTCGGACATCTTCGGCCTAAGCAGGCCGAGGGCGTATATATCGTTTGCCTGCGGGCCATTCAGTCTAGTCATCGGGGGCTTGCCGGGACCGGCCGGGAGGCGGAGGCCAGGGAGCGACCTAAGGAGGAGGCCACTCGGTCAGCCAAGCAGAGACCGGAGGGGACCATCAAGGTCAAATGCAGGTGTTGTGGGGCGCCGCTCTGAGCGACGGCTTCACACGCCGACGCACTCGAGGTTCTCCTTGCAGAACCCCCACAGTGGCGCGTCCGTCCTGGTCGTGACCGTCTCGAACCATTTGGGCATGACCGCCTTGACCGCGTCGCGCGCGCTCTCGAAACTGAATTCCTTGAGCGTCGAGTCGTACAGCAGGTAGTTCACGGCCACCGGCCGACCCTTGACCTCCTCGTCCTCCAGGGAGAACACCAGCCTGACGCGCGACTCGTCCTTCGCCGTGTACATCTCGGCCACGAGCGCGTGCTTCCGACCGTATGCGCCCCCGAGCTCGATCTGGGGGAGCTCCCTGAAGTTGAGCGCCTCGTTCACGGCCCAGTTCATCTGGCCGTGGTATATCCCCAGGGAATACTGGAACGGCGTCATCGTGAGCTTCTGCCCGGTCTCGACCGCGAACCTGGTCCACACGCGGAGGAACATGTGCGCCATCAGCTTCATGATGCGTTCGCTGTCATCCTCGCCAGTCACCCGCGCGACAGGTATGGACGCCATGTCCGCCTCGAACGCCCTCATGAATTCGTCGGCCATGCCGACCACATGAATGCAGTCGGTAATATTTCAATCGTTTTAACCCAGGTCCGCGGTCCTCGGGAGCGGGTGATAGCGTGACGCGCACTGGACGTCCTCCGTGGCGACATGGAGTAGGCGTCTGAATGCTGGCAACCCTGGTGTGGGCTATGCTCGGCGTCGAGGCAGATCGACCGGGTCCGGGCCTAGGAGAAGCCCATGCCGTCTATCCTGATCTCCGCGCGCCTGCCCTCGAGGAACTTGTACACCGCCGCGTGCTCGCTCCCTGACAGGAGCATGTCCAGGCCCCGCTTCGCCACCTCGATCTGCAGGAGGTCGCCTATGACCGCGACCGTGTTGCCCTGGACCGACAGATGGACGCCCGCGAGCTCCTCGAATATCCTGCGGGTCTTGCCCTTGGTGCCTATGACCCGCGCGCGCATGCGGACGACGTTCGCCTGTTTCTTGCCCACATAGTCCCTTATGTCTATGACCTCGAGGAAGATGTCCTCGTCAAGCAGCTCGAGCGCCTTCTTCGCGGAGAACCCCCGGCCTATCGCGACCACGACATCCTGGACCGCGAGCGCCATCGCTGGGTCCGGGGCATGCGTGTGATCTATCTCGACATCGCCCTCCTCGGAGTCTATGGAGAGGCGCACGCCGGTCCTGCGCTCGAGGGCGGTCTTCGTCTCTCCGCCCTTGCCTATCAGCACCCCGACGCGGTCCGCTGGTATCCTCACCGACTGTGTC
>JBFXGF010000127.1:0-4816 GCA_050178275.1 Thermoplasmata archaeon
TGTCACCATCGCCCTACAGAACATGGTGACCCAGGCGACGGCCGAGGGGCTCGGGACCTGCTGGATTGGGAGCTTCTACGAGGACAAGGTCAAAGAGGCCGTCGACGTCCCGGACAAGTACTCGGTCGTGGCGATGCTCGCGGTGGGGTACGCGAAGGACGTCGCGAGAGGCCCTCGGAAGGCCAAGCCGATGGACGAGATAACGAGCAGGGACCGGTTCGCCAAGCGCTGACCGCCTTGCGCGTCTCTCGGACGAAAACGAGGATAGACCCTCGGCGGCATTCGCCGCGGATTCCCCTTAGGGCACACCAGGGCGCCGCCATAAAAAGTACTTTCTGGTGCAACGTTAGAAACATCGTTTCAGACGCTTCGGCACAGGATCAGGCTCAGCCTCACCCTGTCGGCCAAGGTCGGGTCCGCGTAGGACCCCACAATCAGAGACGCGCTCGTCAGCCTCGACTGGAGCTGGGAGATGACCTCGTCGAGCTCCTTATCCCAAGGGTCCGAGGCGCAATACACGGCCACCGCGCATGCGGCCTCAGAGGGCTCGAAGTCGAACCAGGGCGAGCTCATGGCCTCAGAGACGACCCGTTGGACCACGCCGTCCCCTCGCGCGAGGCCGAGGCCGAACCTGCCGGCGCTAGCCTCCCCCACCATCTTCCTGAACCTCCCCATCTCGGTCTTCGGAAGCGAGGCGCACAGGTCGAGCACGGGGCGCGTCATGATGCCGTTCATGAGCTTGAACGCCCGGGACATCGGCATGTGGGGGGCGAGCGTCGACAGCTGGTCGTTCCCGAAGTCTACGCACAAGGTCGCCGACTCGCGGAGCTCTCGGAGCATCCTACCGGCGAAGTCGCGTCTCCTGGAACTCTCCGCGGAGAACGGCGTGGCCGCAAGCACTATGTCGATGGCGCTCTTGGCCTGGGCCACGGATGAGAAGACCTTCGCGCCCAACGAGCCGCTCACGCCGCCCAGGCCGCACATGAGGAACGCCAGGTCAGTGTTGTTGAACACGTCCAGGACCTCGTGGCCAGCCACGGACGGCAGGTGCTTCAGCAGTTCCTTGTCCGATGAGTATATCCCGACCAGGCGGTCCTGTCCTATCAGCACGCGCCTGTCGGTGCCCGCACGGTCCAGGTCGGTGCTGGATGTCGAGACCGCGACCTTGGGGAAGGGCACGGTCTCGATCATGTTGCACCCCGCGCTCCCCAGCCCGAAGACCTTCACGCGGGCACATTGGCCGTCTGGAGGAGGCGTGAGCCTCACGACGTCTGGCATCAGGGCCGGCAATTAGCGTACTCGAATTTAACCTTTGACGGGCGGTCGCGCCTGAGGGCGGGCGTCCATGAGCCTTAAGTAATGGAATTAGCATCTGTCACCCGTCAGCCAGTAGGGACTGTGCTGAGGGGACCAAAACGGGCACGGGCCCCAGACGCGACCGCATCGACTCGGTCGGCCGCCGAGGGCCACTGGTGAACTGAACATGGCAGACATGCAGACCGATTTCGTCATGAGCATGGCCTTGGTCATAGCCGTGGCCGCGGTGATCATACTCCTGTTCCACAGGCTCAAGCAGCCTCTGATCCTCGGGTATCTCGTAGCGGGCATCCTGGTCGGCCCGCTGGTAGTCTCCGCGCGCGACTCGGTCGAGCTCCTGGCGAGGCTGGGCATCATACTCCTCACGTTCTCCATCGGGCTTGAGTTCAACCTGAAGAAACTCAGGGCGATAGGCGCGACCGTCATCGCCGCCGCCACGGTCGAGATACTACTCATGATCGGGTTCGGCTTCCAGCTCGGGCTCCTCCTGGGCTGGACAGTGCTCGAGGCCACCCTGCTGGGGGCGGTCCTGTCCGTCGGGTCCACCCTCATAATCGTGAGGGCGTTGAGGGAGTTCCGCGGGTTCGACAACGACCGCGCGAGGCTCATAGTCAGCTTGCTGATAGTGGAGGACTTCGCGGCGGTGCTCATCCTGGCGGCGGTGTCCGGACTGGTCTCGACAGGGGGCATCGACCCAGAGCAGCTGGGCACGCTCCTGCTGAAGATGGGCATATTCATCGCCGCGGCCATGGTCTTCGGCCTGGCCGTGGTCCCGAGACTGGTCAACTACGTTGGCAGGCAGCGTTCCGGGGAGCTGTTGATCGTCACAGTGCTGGGCATGTGCTTCGCGATGTCATACTTCGCCATAGTGATAGGGTTCTCAGAAGCCATCGGCGCCTTCGTGATGGGCGTGCTGATCTCCGAGTCCAAGTTCGCCTCGGACGTCATCAAGAAGGTGGAGCCGGTGAGGGACCTCTTCGGGGCGATATTCTTCATAGCGATAGGGATGCTCGTGGACCTAAGCCTGTTCACCGACATCTCCCACTTCATCATACCGGCCGTCGTGGTCCTGATCGTGTTCGTGGTCGCCAAGGTGTTCTCCTGCGCACTGGCCACGTTCACATTCGGGTTCGGGGCAAGGAACGCGCTCGGAGCGGGCCTGGGCATGGTCGCCATAGGCGAGTTCTCGCTCATGATTGCCTCCGTGGCCGCGGGGAACGAGAACATCCGGCCGGAGATATACCCCATCATCGTGGTGGTGACCACCGCGACCGCGCTGATCGTGTCGTACAGCGTCAGGTCCACGGACAAGGTGTTGAACGCCCTCGAGTCCGGGTCCCCGAAGCGCGCGCTTCTGCTAGCCTCCTATCTCAACCTCGTGATGAAGAACCTCCGCCACCGCTCGGGGTCGTCTCGCCGCATTTCCGACGAGATGAGGAACAACATATCCAGCTTGCTCGTCAACCTCGTCATCGTGCTCTCGGTGATAGTCGGCCTCGGAAGCCTACTGCCCAGGGTGGGCGAGTACGCGTACCTCGTCGGCGGGAGCGCGGAGTTGATCGTGCTGGTCGCGGTGGCGGCGGCGCTCGTGATCGCCGTCCCCGCCCTGTACAACGTGTGGACAAGGACCATCAGGTTCGTCGAGGTGTCCACGAGCGAGGCGATGCTGTCGACCAGGTCTGGGGAGACGATGGGGTACCACGCGACCTCCAAGGCACTCAAATGGGCCATACTGGGGCTCTATGTCGCGGTCGGATTCGTGATTGTTTCCCCGATGCTCCAGTCGGGGCTGCACGAGAACGTCGTCTACCTGGTCATCGCTGTGGCCGTCATCTCACTCGTCGTGATCGCCCTGTGGAACTCCGTCCAGACCGTGAACTCGAAGATGTGCGAGGTCTTCGAGCGGAAGGAGGTCGCTGAGTACGTCGACTCGTCGAAGGAGCTGGATGAGACCGGGGACATCATCGCGTCGATGGAGCGTGGGAAACAGTGAGGCTCCTGCACCTATCGGACACGCACCTGGGGTTCAGCAACTTCCAGAGGCTGGACCCTGTCGAGGGGATAAACCAGCGCGAGGCCGATTTCTATGACGCGTTCAGGCAGGCTGTCGACATAGCGGTCAACACCAGGCCGGACATCGTCATCCACGCCGGGGACTTGTTCGACACCGTCCGGCCGCAGAACCGGGCCATCACGTTCGCCCTCGGACAGATCAGGCGTCTGTCGGAGGCCGGGATCGAGACCGTGATCATATCGGGCAACCACTCGACACCAAAGACCAGGGAGTCGGGCACGATATTCAGGATATTCGAGCACCTCCCGCACATACACCCAGTGCACGAGCCTGGCGTGTCCAAGGTCGTCGTGGGGGACCTGACGGTGCACGCGGTGCCCCACTCCGTGACACCGCCGCTCCAGGAGGTCGTCGCCGACGCCTCGCCCTCGAAGGCGACGGGGCGGAACGTGCTCGTGCTGCACGCTGGCATCCTGGACTCGAAGGCCTTCAGGATGGACGAGTTCAACGAGCAGAACATCCCGGGCTCCGTGGTGTCGAGGGACTTCGACTACGTCGCCCTGGGGCACTTCCACAACCATGTGGAGGTCCGCCGGGGCATGCGCTACTCCGGGTCCACGGAACGGCTCGGGTTCGGTGAGATGGACCAGGCCAAGGGCGTCGTCGAGATAGACCTCGACACGGGGAAGCACAGGTTCCACGAGCTCAGGATCAGGGGCATGATAGAGCTCGAGCCCATCCAAGCGTCCACGATGACCTCGTCCGAGATACTCGCGGAGGCGAGGGCGAGGATCAGCGGGACAGACATAGACGACCTCGTCGTCAGGATGGCCATCAAGGACATCCGCCCGGAGGCGCACCGCTCGCTCGAACTCACGGCCATAAGGAAGATGGCCGCGGGCGCGATGCACTTCGAGCCCGTGATCACGAGACTCGAGGAGGAGGGGCGCCCGTCCGCGGGGGACTCTCACATAGGGTCCCTCGAGCATGAGTACCAGCTGTTCGTCTCGTCCAAGGATTACACGCAGGAGAAGAAGGACCGGCTCATATCTACCGGCCTCCCGTACTTCGCGGAGGGAGACGAGTGAGGCTCTCGTACCTCGAGCTGAGGAACTACAGGAGGTTCAAGGACGTCAAGGTCCAGTTCCCCGACGGCATCGTCGGCATCATTGGCCTCAACGGGTCGGGGAAGACGACCCTGGTCGAGGGTGTCGCGTGGGCCCTGTTCGGGAACACCGAGGAGGCCGTGCGGACCTCGAGGGAGAGCATCAAGAGGGCCGGCGCGGGCCCGTCCGAGACATCCAAGGCGAAACTCGAGTTCGAGCTGGGGGGTTCGGACTACAGGGTCGAGAGGGAGATGGGCGGCAAGAACCTGCTCATGAAGGCGTCGCTCCGGACCGGGAGCACCGTCCTGGCCGAGGGGGACAGGGAGGTCAGGAGGGCCGTCGAGAAGCTCATAGGCATGGACCACAAGTCGTTCTTCAC
>JBFXGF010000128.1:0-4744 GCA_050178275.1 Thermoplasmata archaeon
CCTCATGCTCATCGGGCCCGATACGATGATACCTTCCTGGGAGACGCAGGAGGGCTGGGGGATGTACTGCGAGAAGATGATGCTGGACAAGGGCTTCAAGTCCTCTCTGGCGGACTGGCACGCGATGCTGGATTTCGCGATATGGCGGGCGTGCCGGATCATCTACGACGTGCAGCTCGCCAGGGGCGAGACCTCCCCCGACATGGCCGTACGCCAGTTCATGAAGGAGACGAACTCGTCCATGAAGGTGGCGTCGGACGACGTGCTCGGGTTCGCGAAGACTCCAGGCTATGGGCTCTCATACCTGACCGGCAGGCAGATGGTCTTCGACCTGAAGGCGGACCTTGTGAGGGAGCTTGGAGGGAGCTTCAACGAGAAGCGGTTCCACGACCTGCTGGCGACGAACGGCAACCTCCCGTTCCACCTCGCGCGCGACGCGGTCATGCGTGGCCTAGGGCTCGCCCCCGCGTGACGTGTCCGGACCCGCCAAGTATCGGACCGAACGATTCATGAGCACGGACGGGATGCGGAGAGCCGCCCATGACGTCCATGAGGAGGCCCGTCACAGTCATCGCGGGGCTGATCTTCCTCGCGATGTTCAACCAGACGTTCATCGTCCCCTCACTCAAAGAAGTCATCATAGACAGGTACGACTCGACCGCGACCATGGCGTCGCTCTTCGTCACCGTCGAGATGATCGCCTACATGATCTTCGGAGTCGTGTGGGGAGCTGTCTCGGACAAACGCGGCGAGAGGCGGATCTTCATCGTGACGGGGTTCTTCGGCTCCGCCTTGCTCTACTACACGATGAGCCTCGCCCCCGACGTGACGACTCTCCTCGCGCTGAGGTTCGTCCAGGGCGCGCTCACGGTGATGGCCTGGTCACTGCTGATGACACTGGCGCTGGACATCGCCCACGCGCGCAAGTACGGCGCCGTGATGGGCGCCGTCGGCACTGGGCTCGCGCTCGGGATAGGCTTCGGCGCCCCCGTCGGGGGCCTGGTCGGTAACCTAGGCCCGCTGTACCCGCTCTACGCCGCGTCCGCGCTGTTCATAGTCGCGGGCGCGCTCGCGCTCGTGTTCCTCGAGGACGCGCCGATAAGGAACAAGCCCGAGTCCGTCGCCACCGCTCTCAGGTTCGTCGCCAAAGACAGGAGGGTGCTCCCACCTTTCATATTCGGGTTCGTCGAGAGGTTCAGCGCGGGATACTTGGTGTTCCTCCTGCCGTTGTACCTGGCCTACGAGTTCGGCGCTGAGCCCTCCACCAGGGGCATGTACCTCGCGGCGTTCCTCCTGCCGTTCGCGCTGTTGCAGTACCCGTTCGGGAAGCTGTCGGACAAGCATGGGAGGAAACAGATGCTCATCATCGGCGGACTCGCCTACGCCGTGATGGTCGGTATGCTAGGGTATGTTGGGCAGGCGGGGATAGTCATCCTGATGATCTCCTCCGGGGCGGTCGCAGCGATGCTGCTCCCCGCGAGCCTGGGGCTCCTAGGGGACCTGACGCCGAAGGGAGAGCACGCGACTTACATGGGTGGGTTCAACGCGCTCGGCTCGCTCGGGTTCGCGATAGCCCCGCCCCTGGCGACGACGCTGGCGGAATGGGGAGGGTACCCCGCCGCCCTGGCGATTGGCGGCGTGCTCGTCGGGCTAGCCATCTTGTCCTCCGTCCCGTTCCTGCGAGAAACGCAGGGGCGGGCGCACGGGGGTCACCGCTGACCCCGGCTAGGAAAACGGTTATAACGCTCGACAAGATACCTTTGCCGCACACCTGTGACCCCTTCAGGGGAGGGATGCGAGAGCCGCGTATAGGAGCGTATGGAATATGAGCAGGATCAAGAGAGCGTTAGTCAGTGTCTCCGACAAGTCTGGCCTGGCCGAGTTCGCCAAGGGACTGTCGGAGCTTGGGATAGAGATTCTTTCGACCGGCGGGACAGCGACACTACTCGAGAAGAGCGGGGTCCCGGTCCTCGGCGTCTCCGAGGTGACGAAGTTCCCCGAGATGCTCGATGGGAGGGTCAAGACACTCCATCCGGCAATCCATGGCGGCCTACTCGCCATGAGGGAGAAGCCGGAGCACATGGACGCGATCAGGAAGCACGGCATCGAGCCAATCGACATGGTGGTCGTGAACCTCTACCCGTTCGAATCGACGGTGGCGAAGCCGGGCGTGAAGCTCGAGGACGCCATCGAGAACATCGACATCGGCGGGCCCTCCATGATAAGGTCCGCGGCCAAGAACCACTCGTCCGTGGCCGTCGTCGTGAACCCGACCCAGTACGAGTCCATCCTGAAGGAGCTCAGGGAGAACGACTGCAGGCTGTCCGACGAGACGAGGAGGGGACTCGCCCTGGAGGCGTTCAGGGCGACCGCCAGGTACGACTCGGCGATCGCGTCCTTCCTCGGCAAGAAGTTCTCCGGGGAACTGTTCCCGAAGAACGTCACGCTGTCCTTCGAGAAGCTGAACGACCTCAGGTACGGCGAGAACCCGCATCAGAAGGCCGCGTTCTACAAGGACCTCTTCGACCAGACGCCGTTGAGTGTCGCGGCCGCCGAGAAGATGCACGGGAAGGAGATATCATACTGCAACGTCCTGGACCTCGACGCCGCCCTGGCAATCGTGTCCGACTTCGAGAAACCCACGGCCGCGGTCATCAAGCATACGAATCCGTCAGGGGTCGCGAGCGCCGCGACAATCGCCGAGGCGTTCAGGATTGCCTACAACGCGGATTCGCTCAGCGCCTTCGGGTGCGTCGTCGGTCTCAACAGGCAGGTCGACCTCGAGACCGCGAAGGAGATCTCGAGCCACTTCGTCGAGGCGGTCATAGCGCCGGGATACGACCCCGACGCGGAGAAGCTCCTCGAAGAGAAGAAGAGCATCAGGCTGCTGAGGACGAACATGCCTATCAAGCGCGAGGACGGCAGGATGTTCATGGCCAAGGTCAAGGGCGGGCTCCTGATCCAGACCGACCCGTACGCGGACCTCGACCCGAGCAAGCTGAAGGCCGTGACGAAGCGCGTGCCATCCGCCGACGAGCTCGACGCGATGGTCTTCGGCGCCAAGATATGCAGGCACATCAAGTCGAACACCATCCTCCTGGTCAAGGGCGAGAGGACGGTCGGGGTCGGGGCGGGACAGATGAGCCGCGTGGACGCCACGACCATAGCTGGCATGAAGGCCGGGCCGGAGGCGAAGGGCTCGATCCTCATCTCCGACGCGTTCTTCCCGTTCAGGGACGGCGTGGACGCGGCCGCCAAGGTCGGCGTGTCGGCCATCGTGCAGCCCGGTGGTTCCGTCAGGGACGACGAGGCGATAGCCGCGGCGGACGAGCACGGCATATCGATGGTGTTCAGCGGGCTGAGGCTGTTCAAGCACTGACCTGGACGCGGGACCGGGAGACCATTCCATCGGTCTCCGAACACCGTACGCGCAGGCGGCCCCCTGCACGTTCCCTGACTCCGGTTCCCTCTCGATCAGGCCCACGGTCGGCACGGACAGAGGACGCAGTAGGGCAGGCATACCAGGGAAAGGTAGATGTCATCCCCCGGAGATTGAGACAGGAGAGTGCGGTGACCCGGGATGAAGGAAGGGGAATGGGTTCCTTATGCGCTTGCCGTGGCTGGATTCGTCGTGATGTTGGCGGGGGTCCTGACAATCAACTTCACACTCTCCTCCTTAGGACGTCCAGTGTTCGCAGCAGGGCTCATCATGATAATCATTGGAGGGGTCTGGGGTGCGCTGGTGTACAAATGGGATCTCGGCAATCCGTGATGTGAGATGACATCACTCTCTTCCTCAGGTTGTGGCAACCGCAGGACCGAGATACGGCCGGTCATCCGGACATGGGATCTGCAGCCTACAGGATGGGCACCAGTTTCGGCCTGAAGTCCCCGGTCTCCGGGTCTGTCATCGCGTGCGGGGCGGTATAGGGCTCCTCGCCCCGGACCACCATGATCCCGGAGGTCTTGTCGATCCTGATGTGTGTGTGCGCCAGGTCCATCAACCGACTTGTGGACTTCACAGACGGGGTCACGGTCGCGACGAACACGCCGTCGTTGTTGAGCAGCGCGGACAGGTAGTCCATCAGCCCGTCGAGGACGCCCGGGCCGTATATCGACTCGAGCGAGTCGAAACCTATGACCGAGAGATAGGGCGCCTTCGTGTCCTTGAGCGCGTACTGGATGTCCTGCCACTTGATGTCGACCCTTACGTCCTCGCCCTCGAGCGTGACCGCGTAGGACTTCGGAGACTCGGACGCCGCGTGCGGCTCGAGTATGCGGACGCTCTTGTCGAACACTTCGGGCTCCACGAAGCCGACGAGCGAGTCCCTGGACGCCTCCGCGCCGGTCTTCTTCGTCGGCAGCCACGCGACCCCGCGCCCGCGGGAGGCGAAGTTGCATATGATGGCGTTCTCGATCGAGGACGAGGCAACCACGGGGACGCCGTGGCCCAGCTCTATGAGGGTGATGGTGCCCTTCCTGAGGCCGCCCCCGAGCATCTCGTCGAGGTCCGCGTTGCCCGTCGACACGCGCTTCTTGTCGGGGTCGTCTATCTTCTCGAACGCGACGGGCTTCTCCGGCTTCGAGTACCTGCTGTACTCGAAGGTCCTGACCCTGCCCCCGAGGAGCGTGTACACGTACTTCGGCTGCCTGATCTCGCAGCCCCTGAGCTTCAGCAGGTCCATCTCCCTGACCCTCCTCCCAGTGGAGGAGTTCAGTGAGATGTAGTAAACGCCGTCCCCCT
>JBFXGF010000129.1:0-4736 GCA_050178275.1 Thermoplasmata archaeon
GGGCACTAGCCACGTACCTCGAGGGGAATCTTCGTCCAATCGAATCGCTGATTGGCTCGCGGCTTCTCGTGATGCTCTCGGTTTCCAGCAATCCGAAGACAATCGAGAGAATCGCCATGGAAACACGACTCGCTGGGGAGTCAATACGCAAGATCATCTGGACATTGAAAGGGTTCGGGTCGATTACCCAGGATGACGAAATGGTCTCGATACCTCCATCGAACAGGGCTCTAACACGGTTCTTGCGGGACTTCTCTGAAGGGGCTTGTGCCGCGTTCCTAGAGGACATAGCCTCGTCGGGAGCAGTGCTATGGAGCGAGGGACTGCAGTTCATTTTCGCCGCCCGAGAGCCATGCGATACACCGGGAGTGCGCGACACGGGGATAACGGCGATGTCGCGGCGCGGGCTTCAGTTCCTCTCGGACACCAAGTACGGATATTACGCATACTGGAGACCTAGTCTCAGACCGGAGGACATCGCTCTGCACAACATCATGATAGATACGAACAGTTCAAGAGGCATAGCGTACGGTCTGCTCTTCCTGCAGAAGACGGGTTACAGTGAGGACTACCTGCGCAGGCAAGGAGGCGCGATGGGCGCGGGCGAGTTGTCCGAACAAATGGCTAGATACCTCCACGGTGAGAGTGTCGAGAACCCGTTCTTCCCAACGAGGGCAGACATGCAGGAGCTGCGCGAGCAATACGAGGTGAGATGAACGATACCTGCTCAGATCGGGAGCGTGGAGGTCCTCTCAATCATGGAGAATGTCGGAGCCATCTGCAAGAGGAAGATCCGGGTCTACATGGTCGGGGGAGGGGCAATGGCCCTCAGGGGCGAGAAGGACGCAACGAAGGACGTAGACCTCATAGTGCGGTCCCCGACCGAAGCAGAGGAGCTCAAGAAGGCCTTCGAATCCCTGAGGTTCGATGTCAACACCAGACAGCCGCGTGAATGTCACGCACTTGTCGACGCGACGATACTGTCTGCTCCAACAGGATTGCGGGCAGACATCTTCGTCGGGAAGGTCTGCGACAGGCTCAGGCTCTCCGATGGCATGATTCGGAGAGCGGAGTTGGTCGGCAGATGGGGAGGAATCACTCTGTACATCTGTTCACGAGAGGACATCTTCCTTCTCAAGAGCGTCACAGAGAGATCGAGAGACCTTGACGACATGATCACGCTGTTCAGGAAGGGATTGGACCGAGACGTCATTCTCGGAGAGTGCGAAGATCAGGCGGACCCCGGAGGTCTGGGCAAAAGCAGCATCTGGGAGGCGTTCCTCCTGACGAAGGTCGAAGAGATGGAGAAGAGACACGGAGTGAAGGTGCCCTGGAAGAGGGGTCTAAGGTCAAGAGCCGAGTTGAAACTAGGAGCTCAGCACCTGCTCAGACTTATCGAAGGAGGGGTGAATTCGGCCAAGGGTCTTGCGACTGAGATGGATGAGACTCCAGAGTTCGTCAGTAGATGCCTTCGCCACCTTGAGGAATCCGGAGAGATAGATGTCGACAAGAACACCAGGCCTCATCGAATCAGACTGTCGAAGTAGACATTCCGATGGGACGACCTCCGAATCGAGCGACGTTAGCCCTACGCCATCCACTGAAATGTGCGAGGGTCCGGAACATAAGTCTCCAGAAAGCTATTATCCGGCCGCGGCTCTTATCGCTGTGGGGATGATGTCGTCATGAGGCGTCCTGCCGTTGCCGGCCAGTTCTACGAGGGAGATGAGCGCGCCCTAAGGAAGCAGATCGACGCGTGCTACCTCGGGCCTCTGGGCCCGGGGAGGCTCCCTGAGCTGAAGGCCGGCCCGAGGAGGATCCTCGGGGGCGTCGCGCCGCACGCGGGTTACATGTTCTCGGGGCAGGTCGCGGCGCACCTCTACTCCAGGCTCGCGACGGACGGGTTCGCGAAGAGCTTCGTCATCATCGGCCCGAACCACACGGGCAGGGGCTCGGGGATGGCCATCGCGGTCGATGATTTCCAGACGCCCCTGGGCGTGGCGAAGGTGGACCAGGAGTTAGCGAAGGCCATCAGGAAGGACCTCATCGATGTAGACCCCGAAGCGCACCACTTAGAGCACTCAATAGAAGTGCAGCTGCCTTTTCTGCAACATATATCTTCAGACTTCAAGTTCGTCCCCCTGTGCATGGGCTTCCAGGACTACGACGCCTCTCGGAGCGTCGGCGAGATCGTCCGGGACGCCGTCAAGGGCCGGGACGCGGTCGTGATCGCCTCAACGGACATGTCGCACTACGTGACCGCGGGGACGGCGAAGGCGAAGGACGGGAAGGCCCTCAAGATGGTCGAGGCGATGGACCCCGAGGGGCTGTACGAAACCGTGAGGGATGAGAACATATCCATGTGCGGCTACGGCCCCGTGATGGCGACCATGGTCGCCTGCGGCGCCGGCAAGGCCAGGGTGCTCAAGTACGCCACGTCCGGGGATGTCCGCCCCATGAACGACGTCGTGGGCTACGCCTCCGTCGTGATAGAGAAGTGAGATTAGGGGGCCCGTGCATCCCGGAGGCGATGCGTATCCCACTGGTGACATCGGGGGCGGTGCTCCTGATGTTCGCCATCACGGCGGTCTGGGCGGCGCTCGTGTTCGTCTCGCCCATGCTCGTGCCCGCGGGCACGTTGACAGACCTGTCGGGCAGCGTCGGCGTCCGGGACAACACGGAGCTGTTCGATAGCCTGTCCCCCCTGCCCCGGGCGGTCTACAAGGCTGGCGACGCGGAGTGCCACCAGATGGCCAACAGGAGCTTCTTCATCAACGACAACCAGATGCCGTTCTGCGCGCGCGATGTCGGCCTGTTCGTCGGGCTCGCGGCGGCGTCCGGGGTCGCGACGGTCGTCAGGTACAAGATCAACCCGCTGTTCGTCCTCGCGGGCCTGGCCCCGATAGGCCTGGACGGGGGGATCCAGCTGATCACGTCCTACGAGTCGAACAACGCCCTCAGGGTGGCGACGGGCCTGCTGGCCGGGGTCGTGCTCGCGCTGATGCTCGCCCACTTCATGTTCGCGCTCCAGGACGAGAAGCCCGAGGCGGAGGCGCCTCCCGAATCGCAAACCCCTTAAGGGTAAGGTGCGATTCCGTCCATGGAGAGGGGAGTCATGGGACAGATGTATGATGCTGACCCGAGCAAGCCAGGCCGGCAGTGCGTGACATGTGGCAGGACCATCGACTGGAACGCGAACGTGTGCATGTATTGCGGACACGACTTCAGGATGCCCACGGGGCCTCCTCCGAAGCCGAGGTCCTCGAAGCCCGTCATAGGCGGGGTGTTGATCCTCATCGCGGGCCTGCTCGCGCTAGCCATGGGCGCCATGTTCCTGGCATTCGACACGACGGACTTCGAGATGTATGGCTACGACTCGTCCACATACGACATGTCCCTATCCGAGCTCGACAGCATCGTGGGCATGTGCGGGATCCTGGCGCTCGTCCTGGGCCTGGTCGCAGTCCTCGGCGGCGTGTTCGCGATCATGCGCAAAGGCTTCGCCCTCGCGATAATCGGCGGCATATGCGCCCTGATCGGTATCGGGTTCGGCATCGGGGCCGTCCTTGGGCTCATCGGGCTCATCATCGTCGGGCTCTCGAAGGAAGAGTTCTGAGCCTGGGTGGGCGCGCCCAGGCGCTGGCGGCGTCGGTCACGGCCAGCGCTGGCCCCCCGAACGACAAAGTTAGTTATATCCTGGCGAGGGTTCTCAGGTCGTGGGCCTGATCTCTCGCGTCAAGTCGGCCATCGACAGGGACCCCATCATACTGTCCCATCACCCGCTCTGCGGCAGGTTCGAAGACCACTTGCTCAAGGTCGGCGGTCGGCGCATCTGCATCGGCTGCGTGACGGTGTACCCGTCCGCTGTCGCCGCCGCGCTGCTTCTCCTGGCGCTTGGCCAGACATCGTTCTCGGTCCTGTTCCCGCTAGCATTGGGCCTGTTCGCGGCGAACCTGCTCAGGTTCGTGGCGAAAGGTCACAGGCTCTCGGCGCTGTTCAACGCGTTCCTCGGCGCCTCGCTCGCGGCGGCCATACTCTCCGCGGTCAACGCCCCGGGCGACCTGCGGCTGGCGGTCGTGGTGTTCGTCCTGGCCGTCGCGTCCGTGTTCCACCTGGTCAAGGGCCGCAGGGTGTTCAAGACCTGCAGAAGGTGCCCTAGGTATCAGGAGTTCCCGAGGTGCGCCTCCGGGGGAGCGCCCCGGCCGGCGGACCCGGCCGAGTGACCGTCCGGCTCCCGGGCGGTCAGTCGCGCTTTATGATGTAGTATATGATTCCCGCAGGTAAGCAGAGCACACACAATATAATCAGTATGATCAGGCTCCCCTTGAAGCTCTTGTCCAAGGATTGTCCCGGGGTCTGTCCGCTCATCACAGTCCTGTAGTCGTGTCCGCAGAACGGGCACACGTTCGCGTCCCAGGCGATTGCCCGGCCGCATGCGACACAGTTCCTCGGCGCTGCAGTTCCCTGCTGTCCTGTCGACATTGTTTTTCCTCCCTCGGTCGTGGCGGGGCATGTCCCGCGTCCCGCCGTATGCCGCTCGAATCGCCTCTCCTGGTATTAAATATTGCACTCTGTCTCCCGCGGCGGCGCGCCGAGCCAGCCCGGCTCATATCTTCTTCATCATGCCGAGCTCGGGCTCGTACACCTCTCCCTTGTCCAGCAGGCTCGCGACGACCTCCTCGAGCCTGACCTTGTCTATCTTCTTCGCCTTGGCCGCCTCGACGATCCCGTCCCAG
>JBFXGF010000130.1:0-4656 GCA_050178275.1 Thermoplasmata archaeon
GACCCCGAAGGACGTCGAGGATGTCTACATCCTCGCGTACGAGCTCGGTTGCAAGGGCGTGACCGTCTACAGGTACGGCAGCCGCGAGGACCAGGTCCTCAGCGTCGGGGCGGACAAGGAGGAGAAGGAGCCTGAGGAGGAGGCCGGGGAGGGGAGCGACTCGCGGGTGCCCAGGAAGAGGCCCATGGTCACGCGCGGGTCGACCCAGCGCATGGAGACCGGGTGCGGGCACCTCTACGTCACGATCAACGTCGACGAGAGGGGCCTGTGCGAGGTGTTCACGCAGATGGGCAAGTCGGGAGGGTGCACCGCGTCACAGTCCGAGGCGATCGGGAGGCTGATATCACTGGCGCTGCGCTCGGGGATAGACCCCGAGTCGATCGCCAAGCAGCTCAAGGGCATCAGGTGCCCGTCCCCGCTCTGGCAGCCGGGGGGGATGGTCCTCTCGTGCAGCGACGCCATCGCCAAGGCCCTCGAGAGGTTCGTCAAGGACTTCGAGACCTCGAAGGTGGAGCGGGCGCTGGACACTGGCGCGGCGGTGCCCGTGCCGGAGAAGCAGAACCACGTGGACAAGGGGGACGTATGCCCCGAGTGTCCCGAGTGCGGTAGCATGGTGGAGTATGTCGAGGGCTGCGTCGTATGCAGGACCTGCGGCTACTCCAAATGCTGGTAGACACAAGAAAAGGGAACGCAAACCACAGACGCGCACACTGCCCCAGGGGTGCGGGCGTGTGCCGTTCCATTTTATTCTCGGCCCACGGACGTAATGTGCAGGTAGTGTGAAGTGAGTTCAAGGGCCAACGCGCTCACGAGCGCATGGGTGACAGGCGGTTTCCGCGGGGGCCTAGCCCCTCGGATGCGGGGACGGCGATTGAGCATACCGCGACCCGCCAAGCGCGCGGCGGGGCCCCCCGGCCACCCATCGTGAAAAGAGTTTACGAGAGGAGGCCCATAACCCTGGTGGGAGAGGAGCGGATGGACATGTCCGGGATCACGGGTAAGCAGATGGCCAGCGGGCTGAAGCCAGGCGACAGGGTGGACAGTTGTTTCTCGGTGGCCTACAAGAAGCCCGTGGCGGAATACAGGAACGGCTACATGTTCGAGGTCAGGGTCGCGGACCGGACCGGCCAGCTGACCGTGAAGTATTGGGGCGACAGGGACCAGGCCGCGGTTCAGCATCTCTACTCGTCCTTCGATAAGGACGACGTCGTGCGCGTCGTGGGGGCGGCCTCGGAGTACAAGAGCCAGACGGAGGTCTCCGTCAGCAAGGAGAACGGCGGGTCGATCACGAGGGTCCCGGAGGGCATGTACGACAGGTCCGAGTTCGTCCCGTCGGTGGACGACCTCCCCGGGAAGAGGGAGAGGCTGCTCTCGCTCGTGGGGAAGGTGGACGAGCCCCACATGCGAGCGCTGCTGGAGTCGTTCTTCGGAGACAGTGGCTTCATGGACAGGTTCTCGACCGCCCCGGCGTCCATACAGATGCACTCGGCCGCCGTTGGGGGCCTGATACACCACACGCTGAACGTCGCGGAGCTCGCGCTCGAGGTCGTGAGACAGCACCCGGAGCTCGACAAGGACATCGTCCTCACGGGGGCGCTCCTCCACGACATCGGGAAGGTGATGACATTCGAGGTCACGACGCGCATAGACCACACGCCCGAGGGCAACCTCCTGGGCGAGGTCGTGCTCGGGGACGAGCTGCTCGCCGCCCACATCGCGGGGATCGAGGGGTTCCCCGAGAACCTCGCGGTCAAGCTCAGGCACATAATCCTGTCGCACCACGGCAGGATGGACTGGGGGGCGCCCGTGGAGCCCATGACCCCCGAGGCACTCGCCGTCCACAAGGCGGACGACGTGGACGCCAAGGTGGAGTACATGATAGTCAAGAGGAGGGACGCGCTGACCGAGGACGACTGGATCTGGGACGGGCGTCTGAGGCGCCGAATATACCTCAGGTGACCGCAGTTCGCACATTTTCGTACAATGATGCTCGAAAACGATATATAGTGTACGATACTTCAGGGGTCTCCACAAGGAGGGTTCGCGATGAGACCCATAAGGACCACATTGACACCTGAAGAGATGCCCAAGAAATGGTACAACATACTGCCAGACCTGCCCGAGCCGCTCGCCCCGCCGCTCAACCCGGCGACGAACAAGCCCCTGGGCCCCGCGGACCTCGAGCCCATCTTCCCGAAGGCGCTCATAGCGCAGGAGATGTCCTCGGAGAGGTACATCGACATCCCCGAGGAGGTGCTCCAGTCGTACATGCTGATCAACAGGCCGAGCCCACTCCAGAGGGCGACCAGGCTCGAGGAGGCGCTCGGGACCCCCGCGCACATATACTTCAAGCGCGAGGACCTGAGCCCTGCCGGCAGCCACAAGACGAACACCGCCTTCGCCCAGGCGTACTACAACATGAAGGAAGGGGTCACGCACCTCACGACCGAGACAGGGGCTGGGCAGTGGGGCACCGCGCTCTCGCTCGCGAGCAGCTACTTCGGCCTCAAGTGCAAGGTCTTCATGGTGAGGGCCAGCTACGACCAGAAGCCGTACAGGCGCGAGATGATGAGGATGTACGGGGGCGAGGTCTATCCGTCCCCCACGCCCCTCACGGAGTTCGGCAAGAAGCTGTTGGCCGAGAACCCGAACCACCCAGGCTCCCTGGGGATAGCCATCAGCGAGGCCCTGGAGACCTGCGTCAAGGACGGCAACGCGAAGTACAGCCTGGGCAGCGTGCTGAACCACGTGATGCTGCACCAGACGGTCATCGGCCAGGAGGCCATGCTCCAGTTCCAGAAGCTGGGGGAGACGCCGGACCACCTCATCGGCTGCGTCGGGGGCGGCTCCAACTTCGCGGGGTTCACGTTCCCCTTCATAGGCCAGAAGCTGAAGGGAAAGCTGGACACGGACTTCGTCGCGGTCGAGCCGACGGTCGTGCCGAGCCTCACGAAGGGCAAGTTCGAGTACGACTTCGGGGACACCGCGGGCATGACACCCCTGCTCATGATGTACACGCTCGGGCACGACTTCATCCCCTCCCCGATACACGCGGGTGGGCTGAGGTACCACGGGGCGGCGCCGACCGTGAGCGCCCTTGTCAAGGCCAAGGTCATCAGGCCGGTCTCGTACCAGCAGAAGGAGGTCTTCGAGGCCGCGCACCTGTTCGCCAGGAGCGAGGGCATCATCCCCGCCCCTGAGACGAGCCACGCGATAAAGGCGGCCATCGACCTGGCGCTCGAGGCGAAGAAGAACAACGAGGAGAAGGTGATCGGGCTCAACTTCTCCGGCCACGGGCTCCTGGACCTGGGAGGCTACCAGCAGTTCCTGGACGGGAAGATGGTCTAGTCCCCGCGAGGACCCCAAACCGGCCGTCCGGGAGGGCGGCCTTTCCAAAACACTTTACAGGATTATAGTCCGCTTGACCGGGTCACGCGAAGTACCCGTCCTCGCGCTCCCTGAGGCTCCTGTAGGCGCGCTTGAGCTCCGGCCTCTCGATCATCGTCTCGACCCTCCGGTCCAGTTCCGCCTTGAGCGCGTCCTGCCTCGAGCCGTAGTACTCCCTCTTGAAGACGTCAGCGACATCCGAGGAGTACTGCTGCATCCCGAACATCACGACGGCCGACGCGTCCCTCGCCCGAGAGATGACGCTCAGGGGGACCGGGGACCCGCCCCTGACCATCTCCAGCATGTCCGGGGACGGCCCGCCGACCTCGTTGGCCACCGCCGCCATCACCTGGGGCGCGAGCTCTCGCGCCTTGATCTGGTAGACCTTCTGGTCGGTGAAGATGAACGTGTCGTAAGAGGAGGCGACATGGTCCCTGCCCGTGAGCGCGCGCCACTCGTGCCTCCGCTCGCTCTCGTCGTACTTGCCCTTCAAGTAGCGCATGAACTCGTCTATGCCCTGGAACTCCATCTCGATAACACGTTAAGCGGAGGCAGGGATTAACCTTTCGTCGGGGTCGGCTCACCTGTAGCTCTCGCCCGTGATGCGCTCGAACATGTCCACGTAGAGGTCCGAGACCTTCTTGATCTTGTCAGCCGGGAGCGCGGGTATCTTCGGTTCCGGCCTGCCCTGCTTCCGCGCCTCCGTCAGCTTCGAGTAATAGCCCTTCTCGCGGTAGTACTGCCTCACGAGCTCCTTGCTCAGCTCCACGAACTCGCCCTTCGAGTAGGCGGTGTCGTCCCACCACCTGTCCTCGTCCGCGGTGCCGAAAGTGTCGACGACCATGAGCTCCCTGTTCTCGTCGAAGGCGAACTCCTGCTTGCCGTCGACATGTATCAGGTCGCGCTTCCCGACCTCGTCCGCTATCCTCTCGTCGATCTGCGTGACCGAATCGATCATCGCCTTGTACTCGTCGACGCTGACCGAGGCCATCTTCATGGCCTCCGTCTTCGTGAGCAGCCTGTCGTGCTCCTCGAGCTTGGTGGTGACCTCCACGAACGGCTCGGGCAACTCGTCGCCGTACTTGATGTCCTTGTTGCCCTTGAACCCGAGTTTGGACGGCTTGACCTCTCCGCTCCTGACCCTGTCCCAGAGCGAGCCAGCCACGTAGTACCGGCAGATGACCTCCAGAGGCACCAGGAAGTTGGTGCTCTTCCTCGTCAGCTTGGAGGGGTCCAGGACCTGGACCTTGTGGACGCGCATCCTGTTGG
>JBFXGF010000131.1:0-4591 GCA_050178275.1 Thermoplasmata archaeon
CCGTCAGGTCGACCTTCTTGTATATGGTCTCGTCAGACGAGTAGCCTACGAATGTCTGGAACGTTGTCGTAGTTCCTGGTGTAGTTCAGTATCCCGTCGTCGTCGGCGTCGTCGAACTCCAGGACGGAGTCGAGCTTGACCGCGTACATCGTGTATACCTTGAGGGTCTTGTTGTCCTCGATCATCTCGCCGTCGTTGTTGTAGACCTGGGCGAGCCCAAGGTACCGCGCCTTTATCGCGACGAAGTACACGGCGTTCTCCGTTTCCTCGGTCCCCCACACGATGCCGAACACCGCGTCAGTGCCGAATTTGACAAAGAAGTGGTCACCGCCGCCTAGCACGTCAGTGACGCCGTCCTCTGTCGCAATCTCATCATCTAGTGTGACGACCTCCGCGGCTGCCTGTATCGGGACCGCTATCATGCCCATGACCATCATGAGGATAGCGGTCATCGCGAACGTCGTCTTCGTCTTCATGTTCTTCATATCCTTCTTACCTCCCTCTCGAGGCTTGTCTGATGTTTAACAGGCGACATGGGGGTATTTGAACCCTGAGAGTGGTTTTGCATCGGTTTTGCCATAGTTCCCCTCCTCTCAGGTTCACGGGAGTCAGAGGACTAGGTCGCGAAAGGGGTATTAAAGGGGCATCTCGTTCGAGTACTCATCATGGCGCGCATCGTCGTGTCGCAGACCGACAGGTTGCTCCTACATCTGCTCGAGATGGAGGCATTCAGGGACGAGCCCGAGGTGCCCCTTACCCTGAGTCAGGAGGGCATCGCCCAGCGGCTCGGCACGCAGGTCCACAACGCTTCCAGGGCACTATCCACACTAGAGGCCGAAGGCCTCGTGATGGATCGGCTGGCGCATGTCCGAGGCGCTCCCAAGCGCAGAAGGGCGTACTTCCTCACTGAGAAGGGTCACAAGGCCGCCAACAGGGTCAGAGATGACATCCTCACGACGAAGGTCATCTTCGAGGAAAGGGGGAAAACAGAGGAAATCCCGCTCGGGGAGGCGGTCAAACGGCTGCAGGGCCCGACCAACGGCCTGCCGGGCCCCTTCGACCTCTTGGAGCAAGTCAGGGACGTGGATGTGGTTCGTTCGGCGGACCTCGCGCGAGCCATCGCACCGTCGGCCGGCAGAGAACGGTACCTGGAGTCCGCTTTCGGCCGACCGAAGGTGTCAACATTCTTCGGCCGGGAGTCCGAGCTGAAGGCGATCGCCGCCTTCGTGGAAGGGGACGAGTCGGTCAAGCTGATCTGGGGAATCCCCGGTATTGGCAAGACATCGCTCGCGTCGAAGGCGTACGACGGACTCTACGACCGGAGACATCTGTTCTGGTACTCCTTCCACTCATGGGACACCGAGGAGCACTTCGTCACCGTGCTCGCAAGGTTCCTGGATTCCGCGGGGAGGTCGTCCACGGCCAATGAAGTTCGCCGCGGCGCGAGGTCAGGCGACCTCTACGCCCCGCTGTTGGCGGACCTCACGGCCTTGAAGGCCGTCCTGTTCCTCGACGATGTGCAGAAGGCGTCGGGTCGTCTGCTCGTGACACTCTCCGTGCTCCTCGAGGCCGTCAGCGCGTCCGGGGCGTGCAAGGCCATGCTCATGTCCCGGGAGATGCCGTCATACTTCTCTAAGACCGCCGAGGGCAGCACGGCCCTTGAGCTCACAGGCCTTGACCGCGCATCCGCCGCGGAGTTCGCGAAGAGTTCAAACGCCAAGAACCCTGGGAAGATTGCAGACGCGAGCCGAGGCCACCCGCTCCTCCTGAGCCTCATGCTGAAGAGCGGCCTGGGGGAGTCCATGGGTGACGTAGTGTCGTTCCTTGAGCGTGAGGTCAGCAAGTCACTCTCCTCGTCCGAGAGGACCGTCCTGGAGACGTTGTCAATCTTTCGTCATCCGGTTCCCCCGGAGGCCATCCCCGAGGTGGGTAGTGACACGCTGCTCAGGCTGAAGGATAGGGCCCTGTTGATCGAGCAGGAGCAGGGCCTATGGACACACGATGTCCTGCGCGAGTTCTTCGTGTCGCGTCTGGGACAAGACTCAAGGGCAAAGCTCCACGGGACAGCAGCCGTGTACTGCGAGGGCCGGGAAGGCGCCGACTGGAGGCTTGAGTGCCTTAACCATTACATCCAAGCGGGCGATTTCGCGTCCGCGAAGAGAGTCGCGTTGAGCGCGGCCTCGGACCTGCTCTCGGAGTTCCCGCAGGAGACTCTCAGTCTACTATCGCAGGTGCCAGCGAATGATGTCGCGAGGGATGGGGATACGGGATTACTGTTCTTCATGGGGCAGCTGAACGAGGCAATGGGCGACGACATTTCCGCCGCCGGATGTTACGAGACGTGTCTCGAACACCTGCCTGAGGACGAGGCCCCCGCTGACAGGGCGATGGTCTTGGAGGCCCTTGGCCAGCTGAAGACCCGGGTGGAACAGTGGACCGAGTCCTTCTCGGCCCACGAGAAGGCGCTGAGGCTGTACCAGAAGAGCGACGACACCGCCGGACAGGTGCGCGAGTGGCTCAACATCGGTGGAGCGCACCGGATGCGGGCAGACCACGCCAAGGCCAGGTCCGCATATTCCGAGGCCCTGTCCATCGCCTGCACGAAAGAGGACCGGTCAGCGCAGGCGGCTTGCCTGAACAACCTCGCGTTGCTCGAATGGGATGAGGGGAGGTTGCGCGAGGCGGAGCTGAGGTTCAAGGAGTCCGTGAGGCTCTCTCACGCCATGAGGAACCACGCGGGCGAGGCGAGGGCCCTGGAGAACCTCGCGGCGCTCTACAGGGTCGAAGCGAAGATGGCCGAGGCGGCGCGCCTCCTGTTGGAGTCATCCGAGGCGTACAGGCGCGCGGGCGAGCTTGAGGAATCGAAGAGGCTCGTTGCGATGTGCGCCGAGTCTCTGGGGGCCCAGGGTCGGCTGGACGATGGTGTCGAAGTGTGCAGGAACGCGCTGTCCAGGCCCGAGCTCAGGAGGAAGAGCGGCCTGTTCCAGAAAGGGTCCAGGTTCGACCGGGGAGACGCCTCTCTGTCCCTGGCGCTGGTTTCACTGTTTCGGACCTCGGGCGAGCTGAAGGACGCGGAACAGGAGACAGGTAGACTGCTAGAGATAGCGGACTCCTTGGACGATTCGGTGCTGCGTTCGAAGGCCAGGCTGGAGCTCGCTCTCGTCAAGGAGAACTCCGGTGACCTGGACGCCGCCGCGACGCTCCTGGCGGAGGCCGGGGATATCTTGAACGCCGCAGGTGACAAGAGCGGCCTGATAGCGGTGCACATGGTGTTCGGGACCATAGAGGAGAAGAGGGGAAGATACGAGGACGCGCGTTCCCATTACGAGGAGGCTGCTCGCCAGGCGGAGGTCCTCGGAGACGAATCAGCCATGGCATCGGCCGCCAGGAACCTCGAAGCGTTGGCGGATGACGGACGTTGAGGCCACGGCTCCGTGGCCGGCCATCTCGTCACTCCGTCCTGCTCAGGAACTCCGCGATGCCATACCCCGTCTTGCCAGCGCAGTTGTACCTGGTGAGCGTCTCGTTCATGGATGACACCTTGTTCTTGTCAGGGGACGCGAATTGCATCATGACCCTCTTGGTCACAGAACCGAACACCCTGTGAACGCCCTCTTCGCGGTCGTGTAGCGTCATGTCGAAGGACATGGGGTTCTTCCCGAAGTCCATGTTGACGTTCAGGTCGGCCCTGACGATGGGGACGTTCCTGCCGTCCTGGAAGATGAACCCCGCGTCGACCACGCCCCCTTCGACGACCAGCTTCGTCAGGTTCAGGGCGTGCGACTCGGAGAACTGGCATGTCAGCCAGGTCCAACCCGTCGGCGTCGTCCAGTCGCGAACGCCCCACGAATGGTCCCGCTCGCCGAGCGCGTCGATCTCGAAGTCGTCCAACCCCGTCGACAGTCTTCCCTTGAGCCTCCCGACCTGCTCGAGGTGTTCCGAGGCCACATCCCTAGATATCTCCTCCGAACGCCCTGAGACGCACGAGCGATAATCGAAGATGTCGTTGAGCGCATCGAACCGCAGGTCCAGTTCCACATGGCTCTTCTTCGCCTTCCTCTCGGTCGTCCTCTCCATGCCCCCGGTGAAGGCGACCTTCCATGCCCTCTCAGGCTCGAGCATCTCGAACCGGAGGCCTTTCGCGACCAGGTTGGGCCCGTCGAACGGGACCGACTCCTTGAGGCCGACGACGGAGCCGTCTGGCATCATGAAGTAGCAGAACATCTCCTTGATTGCCAGGTTCGGTTTCAGGCCGATCCTCATGAAGCCGCAGACATCACTGTTCCTGTCGTAGAAGTTGAAGTAGTAACTCTCGCTCCAGTGCGGGTGTTTCCCGAACGGGTGAATCGTGTCAGTATGCGTCTCTCATCCCTCCTGCAGGACTATCGTCCCTTCGTTCCCATCCAGCGTGATCACCTGTCCCGTCCTCAGCATCTTCGTGGCCCCCATGACCGCTGTGACGGCTGGTATCCCGTACTCCCTCGAGACCACCGCCCCGTGGGAGAGTATGCCTCCCGTCTCCGTGATGAGCCCACCGAGTTTCGAGAAGACCGCCGTCCACCCCGGGTCGGTGTTCAAGGTCACGAGTATC
>JBFXGF010000132.1:0-4491 GCA_050178275.1 Thermoplasmata archaeon
GCTCTTCCGATCTTAACGTTGTCCGGATATAAAATCTACTGGTCGGTCTCGGCCGACTGCTCCTCCTCTTCCTCGACCTCGTCGACAAGCCATAGCTTGTCGCCCACGAAGTGCACGGACGCGACGGCCTTGCCCTTCGATTTCGAGAGCATCGCCTCCCCCGGGACGAGCGCCCTGCCGATCGCGAGCGGCCGCTTGTTACGCTCGTCCCTTATCCAGACGAAGTCGCCCTCGGCTATGGACCGGTCCGCGTCCACGATCCCTGGGCCCATGACATCCGCCCCGTTGGCGACGAACCTCACCGCCCCCATGTCGACGGTCACGAACCGCTTGGACGCGCCGTACCTGAGCAGCCCTCTGACGGTGAGGAACGGGACGCCCCCGATGACGACCGCGAGCACCTTGCCGTCCACGATGACCGCGTCGAAGTCCGGGCCCTCCGCCATGTCGACCGTGTCCGATGTCGAGAAGACCTTGTCCCCGGTCGCCTCCTCCAGCCTGGCGGCCAAGGCGGCGATCTCCTTCTGCCTCATCCTGTGCCTCTTCCGGAGGCGTATGTCCGCCATCACGAACCCTTCTCCTCGCCCTCCGGGGCCTTGTCCGACCCTCCTCGGCGGATCGCGTCGTTCGCCCGCCTCACCAGCGCGGCGGCGCCTGGTTCCGAGGAGTCTATCCCCAGGGCGGTCCTCGCCGCGTCCAGGGCGCCCTTGGCGTTCCCCAGCCTCAGCCTCACCCTCGCGAGGGACTCCGCGGCCTGATAGTCGTTCGGGCGGGACTCGAGCAGCTGGGCGTACTCGGACTCCGCCTTCGCCATGTCGCCATGGGCCTCGGCGAGCTCTCCCCTGAACTTGCACACGAGCTCGCATGACATGCCCGACAGCAGGCCGAGCACCTCGTCCTCGGGCAGGCCCGCGCGCCAGTACGCCTGCGCCTCCAGGTAGGCTGCGCGCTCGGCGTGCTCCCCGGCCTCAGGGAGACCCTCGAGCACCTTCAGGGCGTCGTCGTGCCTGCCCCGGTCCAGGAGCAGCTCGCAGTAGTCCAGCAGCACGTCAGGGTCGTCTGTCCGCTCCATCGCTGAGTGCAGGCCTTCCGGGATCGGCGTGCTGGACGAGAGCTTGAGGCCCCTGATGAACTCGGACGCGATGCCTGGGTCGTACGCCCTGGCGGTCATCGCGTCGCCGAGCAGGTAGAACGCCTCCTCGAACCTCCCGAGGCGCAGCAGCACCTCGGCCTTGCGCCTGAGCATCGCCGACTCGCCCTGGGAGCCGTTCCGCATGGGCGGGAAATGCCTCAGCGCGGTCCTGTAAGAGGCCTCCGCCCCGACCAAGTCGCCCGTGGCGGAGAGTATGTCGCCCCTGTCCGCCCATCCGTCGGCGTACCCTGGGTTGACCGCCAGGGACTCCTCGATCGAGCTCAGGGCCTCGTCCCAGCGCCCGAGCTGACGGGCTATCCTGGAGCGCGCCTTCCACGCCTCGTCGTAGTCCGGGTTGAGCGTGATGGACTCGAGCACGAGGTCGTACCCCTCCTCGGGCCGACCCGTCATCGAGAGGCAGATGCCCTTCGCGTACAGGGCGTAGTCGAAGTCCGGCCTGATCTCCAGCGAGCGGTCGTGGAACGGGATGGCCTCGAGCCACATGCCGATCTTCTCGAGCGCGTTCCCGATGTTGTTCCACGCGATCTCGTAGTCGGGGTCCACCCTGAGGGCCTCGACGAACTTCGGTATGGACTCCTCGAACCTCCCGAGGTTGTACAGCGCGTTCCCGTAGTTGTTCCAGAGCACCCTGTCCATGGGGTCTATCTCCAAGGCCTTCTCGTAGCATTCCAGGGCCTCCGCGAGCCTCTCAGCGCCGTGGAGCGAGTACCCCTTGTTGTACCACGCGTGCTTGTAGCCTGGGTCGATCGCCAGCGACTTGTCGAACGCGGACAGCGCCGGCTCCAGGAAGCCCGCGCAGAAGAGCGAGTAGCCTAGGTTGTTCAGCAGCTCCTTGTTGTTCGGGGACATCGTGAGGGCCTTCTCGAAGGTCTGGGCCGCGTGCGCGAAGTCGCCCGCCTCGTGGTACGCCGTGCCGAGCACCGACAGCGCCTGCGTCGACTCGCCCTGCAGCCTGATGTGCTCCAGGCACATGTCGACCGCGTCGACGCTGAGGCCCAGGTCCAGGAATATCTCCGCGGCCATGAGCCGCACGGGCCCGCTGCTGGGGCCCGCCTCCACCAGCCTCTTCAGCGCGGCCTTCGTCCGCCTGACCTTGCCGAGCTTCGAGTAGGAGTTGGCCAGCCCAGCGAAGTTCTCCAGCCTCGACGGGTTGAGCGAGGACGCCTTCCCGTAGGCCTCCGCGGCCTCCTCGTACAACTCCCGCGAGTAGAGGCAGTTGCCGAGGTTGTGCCACGCGAGCTCGTAGCCAGGCGCGCGCCTCACCGCGGCCCTGTAGCTCTCGGTCGCGCGCTCGTACATGCCGAGGGCGTCGAGCGCCGCGCCCTTGTTGTTGTGGACGACCTCGTTGTCCATCCCCGCCTCTATGACCTCGTCGAACAGGGAGAGCGCGCGGAGGTGGTCCCCCGCGTCGTACGCGGCGTTCGCCCGCTCCAAGAGGGGGGATCGGTCGGGCCTCTTCCGGTCTCCGGAGTCTTCCTTGGGGGTCAAGCGACCTTGCCATGACATAATGGGTAGATATCCTTTTTCAAGGGGCCGCTGTTTCGCGACATATGGCCAAAGCTTATATCCGGATGAGATTATAATTACCTGGAGTTCAAGGACCATGTTGGTGCTGTTCGGGCCGGCCCCGAGATCGATGATCACCGCCTTCCTGGTGAGCAGGCTGACGGGCGCCAAGCCCACGCCCCGGGACCAGGGGAGGCAGTTCTACTTCGACGAGACGACGGACGCGGACGAGACCGACTACGACGCCACGTACCGCGGGTTCAAGGAAAGGTTCGGCGGGCTGGACTTCCTCGAGGACGACAAGCTGTACGAGATAGTAGAGGACGAGGTCTTCTGGGCCTCCAGGTACAGGTCGCCTGACAGGTTCATACTCATATTCAGCGTCCTGGCCCAGATAGAGAGGGAGGGCACGAGGGGATACCTCGCCCAGAAGAGCCCGGAGTCCAAGGAGATGAAGGACAGGATAAGGCGTGTCACCGGGGAGTTCAGGAGGGCGAAGGGGTACATCACGCTGCAGGAGGACGCGAGGAACAAGGTACTCGTGGGCAGGGCGAGCCTCGAGCACGACATAGCCGACCTGGTCCTGAGGCACTTCGCCAAGAAGCGCCCCGGGCACACGATCGCCCTCCTGGGGGATGACACGGTCCACATCTGCTATAACAACGAGATACTGGTCGACTCCAGGAAGAGGTTCCCGGAGAAGCTGACGAGGAAGGACGCGGGACGGTACTGGACCCTCCTCTCGGACGTGAAGCACTTGGAGTCCAGGAGGGACCCGAAGTACTCGGCCGAGCCCCTTCCGAAGAACTACTGGCGTTGGGTCGGCGAGGGCGCCCAGGAGGAGTCCACGCCCCCGAAGGTGACCCTCGAGGATTTCGGCGCCTGACGACGCCTCACGGGCCCGGGTCCAGAGGATTCTCCGAAAAGCTTCATAAGCATTCAAACCGTTCGCAGATTGTAGGGCATACCCCGAGGGGCTTTAATTGGAGAACTCGAGAGCTTGCGCCGGACCCAAGGAACTGAGCATCCTGATGGACCTGCTCAGCCACGACATCCTCAACAAGAACCAGGCGACCCTCAGTTACATCGAGCTGATCCATTGGCAGCCCGGGGACGAGGGCAGGACGAAGAACCTCGCGGAGCTGGCCGCGTCGCAGGTCAAGGCGTCGTCGATGCTCCTCGACTGCGTCAGGAGGTTCGTGAAGGCCACCAGGGGAGGGGAGATGCCGGCCTCGCCTGTGGTCCTGAGCGAGATGTTCGCCCTCGTAGCCGATGACATATCCGCCATGTTCCCCTTCAAGCGCGTCACGGTCGACACTTCCGGCCTGTCCCCGGACGCGAAGGTCGTCGGGGGGCAGTGCGTCCAGGACATGTTCATGAACCTGATGGTGAACCTCGTGCAGCTGAGCCCGGGGGGCGACGTGACCCTCGAGGTGACGGGCCGCAGGGACGATTGTGGAGGGGCGCCTCGCTGGCGCCTGACGGTGACCGCTAAGGCCGCCGTCATTCCCCAGGGCGTGGGCGAATCCGTGTTCTCGCGCCTCGACCCAGCGGACGTGTCCAAGATGGCCAGGGTGTCAGGGGCGGCCTTCGCCGGAAGCATCGCCCGCGCGCTGGGCGGCGGCCTGAGGTATCAGGCCATCGACCCCGAAGGGGGCTCGGGGTGCGTGTTCGACGTCTCCATAGAGGAGGCGACATGACGTCCGTCATGATAGTCGACGACGAGCTGTTCATCGTCGAGCTCTACAGGGACATACTGCAGCTCAGAGGCTACAGGGTCGTCGGGACGGCGTTCGACGGCGAGGAGGCGGTGAAGTAGTAGGGCGCCTCCT